>NZ_JACRTE010000013.1 GCF_014385105.1 Qingrenia yutianensis
TGTGCTTTTATGCTATATATGAGCTGAAGGATGAAATCCCGAAATATGGATTTCATCCTTCGAAAAACACTTAAATTATATTATCATTTTGGAGTTTACACAAAATCGGGGAAATACCCGTGATACTTGCAATTCCATTTTGTATGTGCTAAACTGTTTATATCTATTTTCTTTTTTCATAGATAAAATCCTCCTATGTGTTTTTATTATTGACTGACAGGTCAATCTTATTATAACACATAGAAGGATTTTTGTTCATCGGTTAACCTTTTTTGAACCACGCGACTATCGCGTGGTTTTCTTTATACAACAAACGCGAAGATAAAACAATCGTTTATCTCCGCGTTTGCACCTCACATAATAAAATCTTTTTACTCCTCGTCAAGAGTTTTTATCAGCGCGTCAAGCGCCTCGTTTTCGTCCTTGCCGTTTACAACAAGCTCGATTGTATCTCCCTTTACCGCACCCATACAAAGCACCATCAGTATGCTTTTTGCCTCAAATTCTTCACCGTCTTTTATAACTGTTATATCACTTTCAAACTGTCCTGCCGTTTTGCAAAAATCAGTTGCCGGGCGAGCGTGAAGTCCCTCTTCGTTTTTTATTGTATAGCTTGCTTTAACCAATTTGTTCACTCCCAAAATTTTTTCTTATTTTTATTATTAGGAGTTTTTTTGTTTTAATAACAAATTTAAAAAATCAATTTTTTCCAAAAAAATAACGTGCCTTTTGAAAAAGACACGTTATTTTTAAAATTTTATTAAATTACTTACGCTCTGATGTCGCTTCTGTCCACATAATGTGTGTGCAAAAGCTCGTGCGATTTATGACCGCAAGGCTCGCCGAAGAATTCCTCGTAAAGCTTTATGATTACGGGGTTCTCGTGAGATTTTCTCATTTTAGCGTTTCTGTCCTCCGAGTAGAGCGCCTCGGCTCTTTTAGCCTTAACATCAACGTCGGCCTTAACGCGTGCGTCAACGATAGGCTGACCGCCGCCATGGATACATCCGCCCGGGCAAGCCATAATCTCAATGAAGTCGTATTTTTCGCCGTTTTTGATTTTTTCAAGAATAGTTTTAGCGTTTTTCGTTCCGTGAACGATTGCAACTTTAACGTCCTTGCCTGCGATTTTAAGAGTAGCCTCTTTTACGCCGTCAAGACCGCGGACTGCTTTAACGTCGAGATCGTCAAGCGGTTTTTTCTCGAGAATTTCATAAACTGTACGGATTGCCGCCTCCATAACACCGCCGGTTGTACCGAAGATAACGCCTGCGCCCGTTGCCTCGCCGAACGGAGTGTCAAACTGCTCGTCGGGAAGGTTAACAAAGTCGATACCTGCCTGTTTAATCATTCTTGCAAGCTCTCTTGTTGTGAGCGAAACGTCTATATCGCGTCCGCCGCTTGTTGTATGCTCACTTCTGCTTGCCTCAAATTTCTTTGAAGTACACGGCATAACAGCAACCGAGAAGATTTTATCTTTGTTTATGCCCTCTTTTTCCGCATAATACGATTTTATAACCGCGCCGAACATTTCCATAGGCGATTTACAGGTGGAAAGGTTGGGCAAAAATTCGGGATAGTTGTGTTCGCAGTATTTAACCCAGCCCGGTGAGCAAGATGTGATTATCGGAAGATTTTCGCCTTTTGTAAATCTTTCGATAAACTCTGTGCCCTCCTCCATAATTGTGAGGTCCGCACCGGTATCGGTGTCAAACACTTTGTCAAAGCCGAGGCGTTTGAGCGCTGCAACCATTTTTCCCGTTACGGGTGTGCCGATAGGCAAGCCGAATTCTTCACCGAGCGCCGCTCTTACCGCCGGAGCAACCTGAACAACAACGTGTTTTTCGCTGTCGTCGATAGCTTCGTTAACCTGAGGAATATCGTTTTTCTCATAGAGTGCGCCAACGGGACATGCTACGATACACTGTCCGCAGTAGATACAAGCCGCGTCGTTAATCGGTTTTTCAAAATACGGAGCAATATGTGTGTTAAATCCGCGCTCTACGCAGTCGATAACCGAAATGCCCTGATTTTTACAAGCCGCAACACAGCGTCTGCAAAGGATACATTTGTTGTTATCTCTTACAAGTGATGGCGATGAAGTATCAAGTTCATACTCAATGTTTTTGCCCTCGTATCTTATATCTTCAATGCCAAGCTCCTCACAGAGTTTCTGAAGTTCGCAGTTTCTGTTTCTTATACAGGTAAGACATTTTCTTTCGTGGTTTGACAAGATAAGCTCCAAAGTAGCTTTTCTTGCATTTCTCACCTTTGCGGAATTTGTATAAATTTCAAGTCCCTCGCTTACAGGATATACACACGCCGCCTGAAGCGCTCTTGCGCCTTTTATTTCAACAAGACACATTCTGCACGCACCGATTTGGTTTAAATCCTTTAAGTAGCAAAGAGTAGGAATGTGAATGTTGTTTTCTCTTGCAGCCTCCAGAATTGTTTTGCCTTCCTGAACTTCAACAGGCTTGCCGTTGATTTTAATATTTACCATTTATAACACTCTCCCTTCCTTATTTCACTACCGCGCCGAATTTGCAGGTATCAGCACAAACGCCGCATTTAATACATTTAGTTGTGTCGATAACAAACGGACTCTTGATTTCGCCCGAAATTGCGCCGACGGGACATTTTCTCGAGCAAAGACTGCAGCCCTTACACTTTTCGGGGTCAATCGAATATGTAACTAGGTCTTTACATACGCCCGCGGGACATTTTTTGTCGACAACGTGAGCAATATATTCGTCCTCAAAATATCTTAACGTGCTGAGTATCGGGTTGGGCGCCGTCTGACCAAGACCGCAGAGAGCCGACTCTTTTACGTTGTAGCAAAGCTCTTTGAGGTTTTTAATATCGTCGAGAGTACCGTTGCCTTTTGTGATTTTGTCGAGAATTTCGTACATTCTCTTTGTACCGATACGGCAGGGTGCGCATTTACCGCACGACTCGTCAACCGTGAACGCGAGGAAGAATTTTGCAATATCAACCATACAGGTGTCCTCGTCCATAACGATAAGTCCGCCCGAACCCATCATAGAGCCGATGCTGATGAGAGAATCGTAGTCAATCGGAATATCGAGATACTGCGCCGGGATACAACCGCCCGAAGGACCTCCCGTCTGTGCCGCTTTGAATTTTTTGCCGTTGGGGATACCTCCGCCGATTTCGTAAACGATTTCGCGAAGTGTTGTACCCATCGGAATTTCAACAAGACCTGTATTGTGAATTTTTCCGCCGACAGCGAAAACTTTTGTACCTTTGCTTTTTTCGGTGCCGATTTTTGCAAATTCCTCCGCGCCCTCATTGATGATAACGGGAATGTTTGCATATGTTTCAACGTTGTTCAAAACGGTCGGTTTGCCGAAAAGACCTTTAACCGCGGGGAAAGGCGGACGCGGACGCGGTTCGCCTCTGTGACCTTCGATAGAAGTCATAAGCGCTGTTTCCTCACCGCATACAAACGCACCTGCGCCGAGACGGATATGCAAATCAAAGTCAAAGCCCGAATCAAAGATGTTTTTGCCGAGCATACCGTATTCTTTCGCCTGCTCGATAGCAATCTGAAGTCGTGCAACGGCGATAGGATACTCCGCTCTGATGTAAATATAACCCTCGGTAGCGCCGATTGCATAGCCTGCGATAGCCATAGCCTCGATTACCGAGTGGGGGTCGCCCTCAAGGATAGATCTGTCCATAAACGCACCGGGGTCGCCCTCGTCCGCGTTACAGGCAACATATTTCTGATCGTCAACCGATTTAGCGGCAAAGCTCCATTTCAAGCCGGTGGGGAATCCGCCGCCGCCTCTGCCTCTCAAGCCGGATTTCAAAATTTCATCTATAACCTCCTGCGGTTTCATAGAGGTTAAAACTTTACCGAGCGCACTGTAACCGTTTACGCCGATATATTCCTCGATATTTTCAGGGTTGATAACACCGCAGTTGCGAAGCGCAACCCTTTTTTGTTTTTTATAAAAGTCAACGTCGTTGAGCGATTTGATATTGTCCTCGTGAACTGTTTCCTGATAAAGAAGTCTTTTAACAATTCTTCCTTTCAAGAGATGCTCCGAAACGATTTCTTCAATATCTTCGGGTTTAACCATACTGTAGAAACAGCCTTCGGGATAAACAATCATAACGGGACCGAGCGCACAAAGACCGAAACAGCCGGTTTTGATAACGTTGATTTCGTCGGTAAGATTGTATTTTTCAAGATTTTTATTAAGTGCGTCAATAATTTTTTCACTTCCCGATGATGTACAGCCTGTACCGCCGCACACAAGGACGTGAGCTCTTGCCAATTTCATTAGTTTACTCCTCCTTATTTTTCATATGCGCCAACGGTAAATTCGTTTATAACCTTGCCGTTAACAACAGTTTCGTTAATAATTCTTACTGCTTTTTCGCTGTCAACTTTAGCGTATGTAATTTTTTCGCCGTTGTCCATATAAACCTCAACGATAGGCTCAAGTTTGCAAAGACCGATACAGCCTGTCTGTGTAACGTAAGCGTTTTTAATCTGTCTTTTTTCTATTTCTTCCATAAGGGTTTTCATAACCGGACGTGCGCCTGCGGCGATACCGCAGGTAGCCATACCTACAACTATTCTTATTTTGTCGTCGCCTTCGTTTCTTAAGGTAACGTCGCCTTTCATTTTGTTTCTGATTGCAGCAAGCTCTTCAAGTGTTTTCATATTCAACTTCCTTTCTGCCTAAAAATTTATTTTTTGATTTCGCAAAGTCCGTCCGCAATGTATTCTTCAATCCAGTGCAAAACGTCCTGCTCGCCTATAAAAACTCCGTTTAAAACTTCTTTTATTTTTTTTGTGGAAAATTCAAAGCTTTTGCCGTTATACGTATGCGTGTAAACAAAATCAATATCGGGATTGCACGATACGAGCGTCACCATTGTAAACGCCGTATCCCCGAGAGGCATACGGTCGATGCTGTCGTACACAAAGGTTGCGGTAACCTTTGTTCCCTCGCCGAGCTTCGACTGTATTTCAAGACCGCCGCCGGTAAGCTCCGCCGCCGATTTAAAAAGCGACAGACCAAGCCCCACTTTTCTTGTTTTCCTCATTGTAACAAACGGGTCGGTCACGTTTTTTACAAACTCCTCGCTCATACCCTTTCCGTTATCGGTAATTTCAACCGCAAGAAGATTTTTTTTCGTGTCCTCAACAACCGAAATTCCTATTTCGGTTGCCTCCGCCTTGATTGAATTTTGAACAATATCGAGAATATGCAAAGAAATTTCAACCATTATAATCAGGCTCCCGATCAGTCAACGTATTTAGCCAAAATGCCCTCAACATCGTCGGGAACAAGTCTGCCGTAAACATCGTCGTTAACAGTCATAACGGGTGCAAGACCGCACGCACCGATACAGCGTGTAGCATCAAGCGAATATTTTCCGTCCTCACTGCATTCGCCTACACCGATGCCGAGTTTTTCCATAATTTTTTCTAAAATGTCGCCCGAACCTTTTACATAGCACGCCGTACCAAGACAGACTGCGATTTTGTATCTGCCCTTCGGGTTTGTGGTGAACTGTGTGTAGAAAGTTACAACACCGTAGATTTCAGCCATAGAAATGCCAAGGCCGTCCGAGATAATCTGCTGAACTTCAACGGGCAGATATCCGTAAATTTCCTGAGCTTCGTGAAGTGTGGGAATAAGCGCACCCTCTGTACCCTTATACTTTTCGATAACTTTCAAAAGCTCGCTCTCCTGCTCTTTTGTGCCTTTAAAAGCGGGAGTCTTTTTTTCACTCATTTGATTTTACCTCCTTGAAATATGTACTCTGATATATGCAATTCTTACATTGTTAAATATTTAACAATGTAAAAGTAATAAAGCATTACGCTTTAGTATAACATAATTTGACATTTCTTGCAAGCATTATTTCATTGTTTTTATTCACAAAAAAGCTGTATAAATAATGGTACAATCCCACAAACAAAGCGCTTTTGCACATTATTTTGCCGAAAATAAAAAAATTTTCAAAAAACTATGGAAATTTTTTTTAATGTGTGTTATTATATTATGATATATAATGTTTATTTGCAAAAACGGGGTGAACAAATGATTTCTAAAGTCAACAGCTGTGCCATTTCGGGCATTGACGGCTATATTGTCACCGTCGAGGTCGATATGTCAAACGGCATACCGTCTATGGATATCGTGGGACTTCCCGACACGGCGGTAAAGGAGTCGAAGGAAAGAGTAAAAGCGGCGGTTAAAAACTGCGAATTCTCTTATCCGCAGAAAAAAATCATAGTTAACCTTGCACCTGCCCATACAAAAAAAGAGGGCGCTTATTTCGACCTCCCCATTACGGCGGCAATTCTGATTTCGTCGGGTCAGCTTACAGCGGACGATATTGACGATTATGCACTTATCGGCGAGCTTTCACTGGACGGAAGCCTGCGCAGTGTAAACGGCGTTTTGCCTATGGCGCTGGCGGCGAAAGAACACGGCGTAAACAACATCATCGTTCCGTCGGACAACGCTTTTGAGGCGGCTGTTGTGGACGGATTAAACGTTTACGGCGCAAAAAACCTCACCGAGGTTGCAAGGCATTTGTCGGGCGGGGAAAAACTTGAAAAAGTGACGGTTAATCTTGACGAATTCTTTAACGAACAGATAGATTATATCGACGATTTTGCGGACGTTAAAGGTCAGGCGGCGGCAAAACGCGCACTTGAAGTTGCGGCGGCAGGCGGTCATAACTTAATTATGATAGGCGCGCCGGGTTCGGGAAAAACAATGCTTGCAAAAAGGCTTGTTTCCATTCTTCCGAGCATCACCTTTTCCGAGGCGCTGGAGGTTACAAAAATTTATTCCATTGCCGGAAAACTTCCGCCCAACACACCGATTATGAAATCGCGTCCGTTCCGCAGTCCGCATCATACAATATCACCGCAGGCAATCACCGGCGGAGGGGCTGTTCCCAAACCGGGCGAAATAAGCCTTGCGCACAGGGGAGTTTTGTTCCTTGACGAATTTCCGGAATTTCGCAAAGAAACGATTGATTCTCTGCGCCAGCCCTTGGAGGACGGATATTTCACCGTCGGACGCGTTGCAGGCAGTTTCACGTTTCCCAGCGAAACAATGCTTATCGCAAGTATGAACCCGTGCAAATGCGGTTACTACGGCGATACTTCACGAAAATGCACCTGCCTTCCGGGGCAGATACAAAAATATTTAAGCAAAATTTCAGGTCCTATGCTCGACCGTTTTGACATTCACGTTGAAGTTCCGACTGTCAAATATTCCGAGCTTGAAAGCAGCGAAAAAGCAGAAAGCAGTGCGGTTATACGCGAGCGCGTAAACAGAGCGCGCAGCATTCAGCTTGAACGCTACAAAAACGAAAAGATTTTTTCAAACGCATCTCTTTCGGCGGCATCTCTCGATGTTTACTGTCCGCTGGACGAAAACTGCAAAACGCTTTTGCGGAACGTTTTTGAAAAACTCGGCTTATCGGCAAGGGCACATTCGCGTATAATAAAGGTTGCGCGCACCATCGCCGACCTTGACGCAAGCGAAAACATAAAACCCAATCACATCGCCGAGGCGATACGTTACAGAAGTCTGGACAAAAAATTTTGGTTTAACAATTAACGGAGGAAGAATATGAAAGGTATTGAAATCAAGAAAATTTTTAGAGAAACAGAAAAATACGCAGACAAGGAAATCTGCGTTGCAGGCTGGATAAGGAGCGTGCGCGCGTCCAACGTTTTCGGCTTTATTGAGCTTAACGACGGCACGTTTTTCAAAAACATACAGGTGGTTTTTGAGAAAGAAAATCTCGCTAATTTTGACGAAATCGCACATCTTAACATCGGAAGCAGTATATACGTTACAGGTAAACTCGTGCTTACTCCCGAGGCAAAACAGCCGTTTGAAATAAAAGCTGAAAAAGTTGTTGTCGAAGGACTTTCCACACCCGATTTTCCGCTTCAGAAAAAGCGCCATTCGCTTGAATATTTAAGAACAATCGCGCATTTAAGACCGAGAACAAACACTTTCTCGGCAGTGTTCAGAATACGCTCGCTTGCGGCATATGCAATCCACAAATTCTTCCAGGAAAGAGGATTTGTATATGTTCATACACCTATCATCACGTCGTCCGACGCAGAGGGCGCGGGCGAAATGTTCCGTCTTACAACACTCGATTTGGAGAATGTTCCGAAAGACGAAAACGGAAACGTTGACTATTCCAAAGACTTTTTCGGAAAGTCCACAAACCTCACCGTAAGCGGTCAGCTTGAATGTGAAACATACGCGCTCGCATTCCGCAACGTTTACACTTTCGGTCCGACGTTCAGAGCGGAAAACTCAAACACTCCCCGTCACGCGGCGGAATTTTGGATGATTGAGCCCGAAATCGCGTTTGCCGACCTTAAAGACGATATGGAACTTGCGGAGGATATGATTAAATATATCATCAATTTCTGCCTTGAAAATGCACCCGAAGAATTTGCGTTTTTCTCGAATTTCATAGACAAAGGCTTGCTTGACAGGCTTAACAACATTGTAACAAGCGACTTTGCGCACGTTACCTACACCGAGGCGGTTGACCTTCTTTTAAAGAGCGGTAAAAAGTTCGACTATCCCGTAAAATGGGGTATCGACCTTCAGACCGAGCATGAAAGATACATCACCGAGGAAGTGTTCAAAAAGCCCGTGTTCGTAACAGATTATCCGAAGGACATAAAAGCTTTCTATATGAAACAGAACGACGACGGAAAGACCGTTGCGGCTATGGATTTACTCGTTCCCGGCGTCGGCGAGATCATCGGCGGAAGCCAGAGGGAAGAAGATTATGACAAGCTTGTAAACCGTATGAAAGAGCTCGGTATGAACCCCGACGATTACAGCTGGTATCTTGATTTGCGCAAATACGGCGGTACAAAACACGCAGGCTTCGGCTTGGGATTTGAACGTATCATTATGTATATGACAGGTATTTCAAATATCCGCGACGTATCGTCTTTTCCGAGAACGGTTAAAAACGCAGACTTTTAATTTAGGAAGTGATTTAGATGCAGACACCGTCGTTAAAATCGTTTTTAAAACCGATTTTATACCTTGTTCTGTTTTTTGTGATACTCACCTGCGCGTCAAAGTTCGGTGCAGTTTACGCGGTTATTGCATTCTTGGCAATTCTCGCGGCGATATACATTGCAAAGCGCGCAAGCATTTTGTCGCTTATGGCAACGTTTAAATTCAAAAAAGACAAGCAAAAAGCATTTGACCTTTTTGAAAAAGCATACAAAACAGGCAAAATGAAACCGCAGACCGCGCTTTACTATTCGTATCTTCTTTTGCGCGACGGCAGACTTGAAGAAAGCGACAAAAAATTCGACGAAATTTTGTCGCAAAACAAAAAAGCACTCACCGAAACCGACATAAACAATGTGCATCTTAACAAAACGCTTGTAAAGTGGAAATCGGGCGACTTAAAGGGCGCACTTGCCGACGCTCAATCGCTTTACGACAACGGTTACAAAACCACGGCTCTGTACGGCGTTTTGGGATATTGGTACGACCTTGACGGGCAGTATGAAAAGGCACTTGAAGTAAACAAAGAGGCATACGACTACAACTCGGACGACCTTATAATTGCCGACAATCTGGCACAGAATTATTTTCTTCTCGGCGACATAGAAAAATCGCACGATATGTATGTGGATATTTTGAACAAAGACCCGCAGTTTATCGAGCCGTATTACAACTTTGCACTGGTTTTGGACGCGCTCGGCGAATATGACGACGCACTCTGCGAACTTAACAATGCGCTGGAAATGAAAGAGAAATTTCTGTCCACCGTTACACACGATATGGTGAGGGCAAAAATCGAGGAAATTAAAAATAAGAAGAGTAATTAAAGAAGGAATAAAATGAAAATTTTATATTTCGACTTATTTTCGGGCGTAAGCGCAGAAGCATTGTTTTCTGCGCTATGCGACATTTATGACGCAAAAAACATTGAATACGAAAAAGAAAAAACCGACGTTTTGGGCATTCCCTGCTCAAAATGCACGCTTAAAGACGGCAATATTTTTTCCGAAAGCGATAAAAATTTTGCAAATTCTTTGTCGGAGAAATTTTTTGACGGTAAAAGCGATAAAAACGATATTTTCTGCGCGGTGAAAAACATAATCGGACAGATAAATCCCGACTACATTATGTCGTCGCCGATTTACGACGGCTCGGGATTTAAAGACGGCGAACCCGTGCCGTCGGTTGAAATTGCAGAACTTTTCAAAAACTTAAAAATTCCGTTCCGCACACTTGACAAAAACGCTCATCTCGCAGCAAAAGACGGCGTTTGCCTTGTGTATCGGCTTGCAAACGAATTCGGACTTATGAGCGACACCGAAATCGACAAAATCGGCTACGGCACCGACGGAAAAAGGGTTGTGCGCGTTATAACGGGATTTGACAAACAAAAGGGACTGAGCGATATTTTCGAGATTTCGGAGGACTTTTTCACGTCTGAAAAGACCGTTTACTGCTCAAACACCGCAAAATAAAAAGTTTAACTTAAGAAAGGCTTTTAATGAGAAACGTAACCGTAAACAAAAACGACGCAAATCAGCGTCTGGACAAATTTTTGACCAAATTTTTCAAAAATATGCCCCAAAGCGCGATTTACAAATATATACGCAAAAAAAGAGTGAAAGTCAACGGCAAAAAGTGCGATATTGCCTACCGGCTGTGCGAGGGTGACGTTCTTTCGCTCTACATAAACGACGAATTTTTTGATGACGGCGAAAGCAATTCGTTTTTGAATATTACTCCGCGTCTTAACATATTATATGAGGACGAAAACATTCTTCTTGCCGACAAGGAATTCGGTATGGTGGTGCACGAGGACAAATCGGAGCAGAAAAACACGCTGATTAACCACATAAAAGCGTATCTTTACCAAAAAGGCGAATACAATCCCAAAGAGGAAAATTCGTTCTCCCCTGCCCTTTGCAACCGCATCGACCGCAACACCGGCGGTATTGTGATTGCCGCAAAAAATGCCGAGGCGCTCAAGGTTATAAACGAAAAAATCAAAAACCGCGAGATAAAAAAATTTTATCTTTGCCTTGTTTCGGGGCATTTAGACAAAAAAAGCGGACTTTTGACGGGGTATCTTTTCAAAGACTCCAGGAAAAACACCGTTTATGTTTACGACAGTGAAAAAAAAGGCGCAAAACCGATAAAAACCAAGTACACGGTTTTGGAGGAGCGCAAAAACACGTCACTTGTTGAGGTTGAACTTATAACCGGCAGAACACACCAGATAAGGGCGCATTTTGCACATATCGGGCACGCGCTCATCGGCGACGGAAAGTACGGTTCAAACGAAATAAACAAAAAATTCCGCCTCAATCATCAGGCGCTTTATTCTTATAAAATCAAATTTGAATTTTCGGACGAAAATATTTTGTCCTATTTAAACGGGCGCGAATTTTCGGTGAAAAACGTTCCGTTTTTAAAGGAGGATTTTTGAAAATATGCTTTATTCAAATTCGCTCTCAAGGCTTATTGATATGTTTAAAAAAATGCCGGGAATAGGTCATAAATCGGCAGTCCGTCTTGCGTTCAACATTGTTTCAATGTCAAACGGCGAGGCAGACGAAATTATCGAAACAATCAAAAATGCGAAAGAAAAAATAAAATACTGCTCGATTTGCCAGAATTTAACCGAAACCGACCCGTGTGACATCTGCTCCAATGAAAAGCGCGACCGAAGCACAATCTGCGTTATGGAAACGCCGAAAGACGTTATTGCGCTTGAAAAAACACGCGAATATTTCGGTCTTTACCACGTTCTGCACGGTGCAATTTCGCCTATGGACGACGTGACGCCCGATATGCTCAAAATCAAAGAGCTTATTCTGCGTTTAAAGGACGAGCGTATAAAAGAAGTAATTCTCGCCACAAACCCCAGCATTGAAGGCGAAGCAACGGCAATGTATCTTGCGCGCCTTATAAAACCGCTCGGAATTAAGGTTACGCGCATCGCGTCGGGAATACCCGTCGGCGGCGACCTTGAATATGCCGATGATGTGACCATCACAAAGGCGATTGAACTGCGCCACGAGATGTAACAGTTGACATTTTTAAAAAAATTTTGTATAATAGATGTTTGAGTTAACATTTTAGTTTTTAATACAACGAAAATTTATATATAGTTAAAGGAGAGGTTTTTTATGAGCAAAACTTCACAGACGGTTCTTACTCCCAACGGTTACAAAAAAATCGAAGAGGAGTTTGAGTATTTAAAAGTTGAAAAACGAAAAGAGATTGCAGAGCGCATAAAAATTGCGCGCGGATTCGGCGACTTATCCGAAAATGCGGAATACACCGCAGCAAAAGAGGAGCAGGCAAAAATGGAAACAAGAATTGCCGAGCTTAAAAAAATCCTTGAAAACGCGGTTGTTATCGACGAAACAAACATTCCCTCCGACACGGTGAGCATCGGTTCAAAGGTTACCGTTTACGACGAGGAATTTGAAGAAGAAGTTGTTTACAGCATTGTCGGCTCTATGGAGGCAAATCCGATAGAAAACAAAATTTCCGACAAATCACCCGTCGGCATTGCTCTTTTGGGCGCCAAAGCCGACGAAACCGTTGACGTTGAAACGCCCGACGGAATTGTGAAACTCAAAGTTTTGAAGATTGAAAAAGACTAATTTTTACGGAAGGATACATTGATATGAGCAATCAGAACAACCAGCCCGAAATGGAATTAAACGAAATTATACAGGTGCGCCACGACAAACTTAAAGAGCTTAAAGACGAAGGCAGAGATCCTTTTGTCATCACAAAATTCGACCGCACCCATTCGTCGAGCGATATTTCGGAGGGTTACACCACCGAGGAACGCACTGTAGAGGTGCGCGGCGAACAGAAACACGTAACCGCAAAGATTTCTCCGCTTAACGGCGAAAGAGTTTGCGTTGCAGGCAGAATTATGTCAAAAAGAGGTATGGGCAAGGTTGGATTTGTTCATATTTCGGACAAGGAAGGACAAATTCAGCTTTTTGTTAAAAAAGACATACTCGGCGAGGACGAATATGCGCATTTCAAAAAGCTTGATATAGGCGATATTATCGGCGCGGCGGGCGAAGTTTTCACCACACAAACGGGCGAAATTTCGGTGCGCGTTGACAAAATCACTCTTTTGTCAAAATCACTTCTCCCCCTCCCCGAAAAATTCCATGGAATGACAAACACCGATATGCGCTACCGTCAGCGTTATGTCGACCTTATTATGAACAGTGACGTTAAAGATACGTTTATAAAACGTTCAAAAATCATTTCGTCAATCCGCAGATACCTCGACGGTCAAGGCTTTTTGGAGGTTGAAACCCCTATGCTCGTGTCCAACGCGGGCGGTGCGGCGGCGCGTCCGTTTGAAACGCATTTTAACGCGCTTGACGAAGATTTCAAACTCCGTATCTCGCTTGAACTTTATTTGAAACGCCTTATCGTCGGCGGTCTTGAAAGAGTTTACGAAATCGGCAGAGTTTTCAGAAACGAGGGACTTGACACCCGTCACAACCCCGAATTTACGCTTATGGAACTTTATCAGGCATATACGGATTATCACGGTATGATGGATTTGACAGAGAATTTGTACCGCCACGTTGCAAATGAAGTTCTCGGCACAACAAAAATTGTGTATAACGGCATTGAAATGGACCTCGGCAAGCCGTTTGAAAGAATTACGATGGTTGACGCGGTTAAAAAGTACGCGGACGTTGATTTTAACGAAATCAAGACGCTTGACGACGCAAGAAAGGTTGCGGACGAGCATCATCTCGAATATGAAGAACATCATAAAAAAGGCGATATTTTGAACCTTTTCTTTGAAGAATATGTTGAAGAGCACCTTGTTCAGCCGACATTTGTTATGGACCACCCGGTTGAGATTTCACCTCTTACGAAGAAAAAACCGGAAAATCCCGAATACGTTGAAAGATTTGAGTTCTTTATGAATGGCTGGGAAATGGCGAATGCGTATTCAGAGCTCAACGACCCGATTGACCAGCGCGAAAGATTTAAGGCGCAGGAGGAACTTCTCGCGCAAGGCGACGAAGAGGCAAACACTACCGATGAGGACTTTATGCGCGCACTTGAAATCGGTATGGCACCCACGGGCGGTATCGGTTTCGGTATCGACAGAATGTGTATGCTCCTTACAGATTCCGCCGCAATCCGCGACGTTCTCCTGTTCCCGACAATGAAGTCCTTACCGAACGACAAGTAAGAAAACCCCAGTATTTATGCGGGTTTCGGGACTTTCCAAACCGAATAAATTTACCTCTTTACACCAAATTTACACCAATCGGTGCTAAAAACGGTGCAGAGACTAAAAAATCGCATAATTTACGGAATGAATGGGCAGTCCCATAGTGGGATTGCCCATTTCTAATAAAGGATACATTCGTATCTGAGTGCAAAAGGAATGTTTATTATGGAATTAAGTGAAAAATTACAAGAGTTGAGGAAAGAAAAAGGACTCACGCAGGAAGAACTTGCGGAAGCGTTATTTGTGTCTCGCACTGCAATTTCTAAGTGGGAATCCGGCAGAGGAGTTCCCAATATCGAGTCATTAAAAGCAATTTCAAAGTTTTTTTCAGTGTCAATAGATGAGTTATTGTCCGGTGAAGAAATACTTAAAATTGCTGACGAGGATAATAAGCAAAAGGAAAAACATACAAGAGACTTAGTGTTTGGTTTACTCGATTGCAGTTTGATTATGTTTCTGTTTCTGCCTTTCTTTGGACAAAAGGGTGATGAGATTATAAAAGAGGTATCTTTACTTTCGCTGACAGGTACCCCGCAGTATATCAAAATACCGTATTTAATTATTGTATTTGGAATTGTACTTACAGGTGTTTTGCTTCTCGCTCTACAAAATTATGAAGCAGTGTTTTGGTTGAAACACAAACATCAAATATCCATTGTGTTAAGCACAGTTGCTACAATAGAATTTATGATAACACTTCAACCTTATGCAGCCTTTTTCACTTTTGTTTTCTTGGCGATAAAGTCTCTGATGCTGATAAAATGGCGATGATACGAAGCGTGTCGTCAATGTGACGGTGAAATTCTTTTCATTTTTATTCATTCCGCCTATATTGTAAACAGGCGAAAGCCAAATAATTATGGCAAAGGATTGATAAAAATGAAAAAAGAAAAAAGTCAAAAAGTATTGCTTTCAGGAATAGCAATGGTAGTGTTATTTATTTTGTGGACAGTGGCAATAAGCCTTATTGATGTTCAGCCCATCGGGCCACAAAACTCTTCTGTTGGATTTGCAACCTTGAACGGCTTTATCCACAGCCTGACAGGTGTGCATATGGCAATATATACCGTTACGGACTGGTTAGGACTGATACCGCTTTGCTTTATTTTGGGATTTGCGTTGCTTGGACTTATACAGCTTATTAAAAGAAAAAGCTTATTCAAGGTCGATTACAGTATTTTGGTGTTGGGAGCATTCTATATTGTTGTAATGGCGGCATATTTGTTTTTTGAATTTTATGTTGTCAATTACCGCCCGGTATTGATTAACGGTTTTCTTGAAGCTTCGTATCCATCATCGACAACCTTGCTTGTTATGTGTGTTATGCCGACAGCTGTTATGCAGCTAAACAGTAGAATTAGAAATACAAAAATGAAAAGAGCATTTGCCTTTGCTTTAATTGCATTTACTGCTTTTATGGTAATTGGCAGGTTGATATCCGGTGTTCATTGGATTACTGATATTATTGGCGGGGCAATTTTAAGTGCGGGTTTAGTGATGATTTATTATAGTGTAACCACTCTTATTGCCCGACAGGAAAGATAAAATTCTAACTGAGGAATCACTTATTGACCTTGAGAGATATTTTCTCCCAAGGTCTTTCTTATTATTCGCAAACTACACCAATCCCGATTTTCTCAATATAATTGGGATAATCACAAAGGAAGGGGTGGTTGTACTATGACGGGCAGTTTAGCAAGCGTTCATCCGGAGCTTATTCCTGAATGGTCAGAGAAGAATTTACCGCTGACGCCGGATAAGATAACCTTCGGTTCAAATAAAAGAGTGTGGTGGAAAGGTGCTTGCGGACACGAGTGGGAAACGAGCGTCAAAGCTCGCTCAAAGGGCGAGAAATGCCCGATATGCTCAGGAGCGAGAGTAATAGAGGGTATCAATGATTTAGCCACATTGAAGCCCCTGCTGGCTCAGGAGTGGTCTGAAAAGAACGAATTAAAGCCTACTGAGGTTTCTGTCGCTTCTCATAAGAAGATTATTTGGAAATGCAAACACGGACACGAATGGGAAGCAAGCGTTAAAAGCAGAACGGTAAACGGCACAGGCTGTCCATACTGCTCACATAATAAAGTCCTTGCAGGATTCAATGACCTTGCTTCACAGTATCCTGATATTGCTGCTGAATGGTCTGACAGAAATCTTCCGTTGCAGCCTACAATGGTAACAGCCTTTGCAAACAGTAAGGCTTGGTGGAAATGCAGAGATTGCGGAAACGAGTGGTACACTCTTATTTCAACCCGTTCCGGTGGGAGCAGATGTCCGTATTGTAGTGGATATACATTGCTCAAAGGATTTAATGACTTGGCGACTACGCACCCTGACCTTGCCGCCGAGTGGTCAGAAAGAAATTATCCTCTATTACCTGATGAGGTAAACGCAAAATCAAGACGCAATGTTTGGTGGAAGTGTAAGACCTGCGGCAATGAGTGGAAGTCCGTAATAAATGCCCGTGTAAAAGGAACGGTATGCCCGGTCTGTGCGGACAGAGCGGTTCTTGCAGGGTACAATGATTTAGCCACAACGGACAGGAAACTGCTTGCTGAATGGGATTATGAAAAAAACTCTCTGCTCCCGACACAAGTATCAAGAAAGTCGATGAAAAGTGTGTGGTGGAAATGTTCACTCGGACACTCTTGGAAAGCAAAAATCAGCGACAGAACAATTCTTGAAGGAAAATGCGACGTATGCGAAAGCGAATATCGCTCCGTATTCCCCGGCTTGGCTGTTGCCTATTACGCAAAGCAAAAAGGACTAAAGGTGCAGCTCGGTTCGGATAAACTATTAGGAATACCACTTGAAACCTACATTCCGTCAGAAAAGCTGGCGATAGAATTTACGAACGGCTCAGAACATATGGAGGTTCTCAAAAGCCACCTTTGCAAGCAGCGAAATATAAAACTCGTAAAACTCCCTTTTAAGACAACCGAAACGGAAACGGAGTATGCCGACAGAGTAAAAGCAGTTTTCAAAAGCGTACATATCTTTATTTATTCTGATGTCGAAGTAGATGTTTCGGTAATCAAAAGAAGATTCGATGAATGGAGGAAACGACTATGAGAGAAGAAAAGTTCCATATCTATCTAAATGATGACGAATATAGCAGATTGATACAATCACTTATTCGTTTGAAGAACAGCCTGACAGCACAAGGCAGATGCACCGATGCAGTAGATGATATTCTTTATAAGGTGCTTTCAGCTAAGAGAAGAAAGTTCAAAATCAAATATATCTGAACACGAAAAGAGACCGCCTACACGATGTAAGCGGTCTTTGCCAATTTAGAGTAAGTTCGACAAATTGGAATTTGTCAATACCTATTACCATAAAGATATTTATTTGAAATTCTCTTTTGTGTTTCCAAATATTTTGTAACGTTTTCATCATAATCAGGATAATTATAACCAAGTGAATCTGCCACTTTTTTAGATATTTTTTTGAACAAACATAGACACAAATCAAACGATTTCCACATTTCTTCATACGAACTCATTGAATATGTATTTAGTAAGTTATCCCACAATTCTTTTGAAATATGCTTATCTAAAAATTTATAGTTTTTACCCAAACTGAAATTAAATCCTTTTTCAGTACCGACATACCAACTAATCATCCTAAGAAGCTCATGACGTAATACTTCATTCATATGGTCTATTGCAAATAGTATTTCACCACGAAGTAAGCCCTTGGATACATATGTTGCAACATTCCAAAATTCGTTACAACAGTCATCAAACTTTCTTTCTGTTGGACACTTAATGTAATAATCTTCATCTGTGGGAACTATTTCTGTTTTAATCATATTATCTTTATCTAACATGATTTTTACAAGTTTATCGCGAGTAAGATACTCCTCAAGCATTGAAACAGGTAACAAAGTTAAATCAATCTTTACACCATCATCAAAAAGCATTATATAAGAAAATCCTTTTTCTTCTGGAGGAAATAATTCCATATCTTCAGGTTTTTGCATCATAATTCTGTTACCAAAAACACTAAGCCAGTCATCGCTTTTCAAAAATTCTCCCATATCTATAACAAAAAAAGTAATATCATAATCTTGAAGATTGTCTTTTGGTATATTAACATTAGTGCGAGACCCCTCAAGAGTTACAATTCTAATTCTCTCATCTTGAAAAGCAAAATTCAAAACTAAATCGTATATTTCTTTTTCAGTCCTCATTTCATTCACCTCAATAAAATTATATCACAAAAAAAAGATTGATTCTAACTGTTCTTATAATTTGATAACCGCATCAAGGCAGAGCGTAAGTGCATATTCGTATGCATTACCGCCCCAGTTTCTTTCGTCGTATTTGTCAACATCTGCAAGACTGTCTGCGGTATAAAGTATCATACCCCAGGTTGCCCCTCTGAAATCAGCACAGGCCGCCAGAGCAGAACATTCCATTTCTACAACTGCACAGCCTTCACTTTTGCGATAAGCCACCTTTTCTTTGGTTTCACGGAAAAATCCATCCGTTGACCAGGTTATAACCTCCTGATATTTCATACTATGCTCAAGAATGGTTTCTTCAATTGCTTTTCTTGCCTTCTCGCTGATTTCCACAAATCGAGAAGGGGGCGCATAGTGATAAGATGTTCCCTCATCACGCAGAGCCTTGTTTGGTACGAGGAATGTACTTTCGGGGAACTTTTCCAGAGCACCGCAACTACCTGCCGAGATTACCTCTCTTACACCATAACCAATCAGCCAATCAAGTATCTGTGTGGCTGCTGCCGCACCAACGGGTGCTTGACAAAGCACAATGTCCTCACCCTTGTATTTGGTGATGTAAATGGGATAATGCTTCGTTGCACTCTCAAAAGTGGATACCTGTTTGGTATCACTTTTACTGGCATATTCATCTATGTAAGCACCAAGAAATGCGAACACACATTTCTTGGGTAAGTTCAAACCAAGATTTTCATGAGTGGGATTAAGAACTGCTGTCTGCTCTGTATCAAACTCCAAAATCGGTATTTCGTTTTTAATAATAGCCATACTATCTCTCCGTCAAATTCAAATTTGTCTTTCTCTTAATTTCCTATTATACATCAGAATTATGAAAATTTCTACCCGCCGTCTTTTTCGCTGGTAACAGTGAGAAAGGCGGCTTTTTTGTTTCTAAAAAAATATTTTCAAGAAATTTTTGAAAAAGGGGTGATTTTGGGTGTGCATTTTGACCCCCTTTGTCCAAATGAGTGAAGGGGTTAATTCCGAACCACGAAAAGGTCAGCCCTTTCGCTTGTACTTTGACAACTGAATAAATCATTCACTAAGACTTTATTTCTGATGATTTTAGCCACCTTATCGGGTACGCCGAGACTTCTGCATTGCAGAACAGCGAGAACTCCCGGTATAAGTAATAGGTTGCCCCTGTTACGGCGACGACAGTCAGAAGGATAATGATACTTCTCTACGGAGCTGGCGGAGTACCCGGCAGAGGTGAAATTCCTATGATACAGATTAGCAGTCTGTTCCTTAGTGACTTCCCGTGAGCTTTTTGCTCGGCAAGGGGTGTTTAGAACAAATATTGCCCGACCGGTTAGGAAATGAGCCGGTCAAGTACATAGCCATACTGCGATGGCTATGAATTTTACGAAAGGAGGACGCACAAAGTGTCGAACTGCAAAACGATTGCCATATGCAATCAAAAAGGCGGAGTTGGAAAGACGACCACTACGGTAAACCTCGGTGTCGGTCTTGCAATGCAGGGAAAGAAAGTGTTGCTCATAGACGCAGACCCACAGGGCGACTTAACCACTTGTCTCGGCTGGCAGGATACAGACAACTTGGGTATCACGCTTGCAACGAAACTCACAGATGTCATAAACGAAACGATGAATGACCCTACGGTCGGTATTCTGCACCACGACGAAGGTGTTGACCTTGTTCCGGCAAACCTTGAGCTTTCAGCAATGGAGTTTAACCTTGTCAACGCAATGAGCAGAGAGACGGCATTGAGAAACTATCTCAGCGAAGTGAAGGACAAATACGACTATATCCTTATAGATTGTATGCCTTCCCTCGGAATGGTAACAATCAATGCTCTATCTGCGGCAGACAGCGTTATTATTCCTGTTCAGGCTCAGTATTTACCGGCAAAAGGAATGACGCAGCTTGTTCAGACCATTTCAAGAGTTAAGAAGCGTATCAATCCGAACTTAAAGATTGACGGTATGCTTCTCACTTTGGTGGATAGCCGTACCAACCTCGCCAAAAGCACGGTAGAAGCTCTGAGAGAGAACTTCGGTAGTCAAATTATGATGTATCGAACATATATCCCGATTGCCGTAAAAGCCGCAGAGACTTCTTCCAAAGGCAAGAGCATTTTTGCCTACGAACCGGGCAGCACGGTGTCAAAAGCGTACACCGAATTTACAAAGGAGGTGTTAGCCGATGGCAGGAAGAAAGAGCGACTTCACTCTCACGAAGCTCGATGACTTATTTTCAACGCAGGAACAGAGAGATGAAGAAAAGCTTTCCAAAATCCGAGATATTCCCTTGACTGAGATTGACGATTTCCCCGACCACCCTTTTAAGGTGCGTGATGACGAGGATATGGCACAGCTCATTGAGAGTATTAAGGAACGAGGGGTTATTACTCCGGCGACGGTAAGGCAGAAAGAGGACGGCAGATACGAACTCATTTCAGGACACAGACGAAAGCGAGCCTGTGAGCTTGCCGGGTTTGATACGCTCCGATGTGAAGTTGTTGAGCTGAACCGAGACGAAGCCACAATTTTAATGGTTGAGAGTAACTATCAAAGGTCGCAGATACTTCCCTCTGAAAAAGCCTATGCCTACAAAATGCGTTTGGAAGCGATGAAAAGGCAAGCGGGCAGACCGAGCAAAGATAATTTAGTCCCAGTGGGACAAAATTTTTCAAGGGAAGAACTTGCAACTCAAAGTGGCGAAAGCCAAACGCAAATTCAGCGTTATATTCGCCTTACAAACCTTGTTCCCGAACTTTTGGATTATGTTGACGAGGGGCGAATTAAAATGCGACCGGCGGTTGAATTGTCTTTTCTCGATGAGGACAGTCAGCGTGATGTGGTTGATGAAATCGACCTGAACGACGCAACCCCGTCCCACGACCAAACAATCCGTATGCGAAAGTTCTTTGAGGAGGGCAAGCTCACAACCGAAGCAATCCAAGCGATTATGTCGGAGGAAAAACCAAACCAAAGGGAGAAAATTGTTTTGAGGGGCGACAGGGTTCGACAGCTTATCCCGAAGAACATTCCCATAAGCCAAACGGAGGATTTTGTGTGCAAGGCATTGGAGCATTACAACAAGTTTCTGCGAAGCAGAGCCGACCGTGACAGCCGATAGCCTTCCCCCTTTCTCACACTCTAACCCCTATATATACCGGCAATTAACCTGCTGAAAAATATACTCTATCTCCCTTGAGTATATCTATCTCAATAACATATAGCTGTCTATATAAGGGTTCGCACATTTGGAGCAAAAGCAAAATGTCTGCTACGATAAAAAGTTCACCAATCGCACCTTTGATGTTTTGACCGGTTTTGATTACGATTAAGGCAGAAAGGAGCGATGGATATGAAAAAAAGGCTGATACCTTGTGTTCTTGCCTGCCTGATGATTTTCCTCGTAGGTTGTACCAGTAACACAGCCAAAGAAGCTGCACAGGAGATAACGAAAACAGAGACTTCTTTTCCGGCTGGTAATAACGAAACAAATTCTCAGGAAGATACGGCAGAAGAACCGGAAAGCACGGCAGTTCAGGAAGAAACACCGATTACGGCAGAAGAAAGCCAATCAACCGCTGAAAGTCAGACGGTTGCAACTGTTCAGACAAAACCGGCGGAAGATAAAACGGCTGAAACTCCTGTAACTGAAAAGCCAAAGGCAGAGCCACCAAAGCAGACAACCACGCAGGCTGAACCCGAAAAACAAACGGAACAGCCAAAAGAACAGACAACTGCCGAACAAAAGCCGGTTGAAAAACCGACTGAAAAGCCGGCAGAACCGAAACCGACAGAGCCGCCCAAGCAGACATTTGATGTCAGCCCTTATGTAAGTTACGCAAAAGAGTATGCGGTGAGCATAGGGCTTTCTCTTGACAGCACGGCGACAGAATGTTGGGACAATCCCATATCCGCAAATCCTAACCGAAGCGGTATTAACTCTGATATTGAAAGCAGGCTTAACCGATACAAGAACAGCGAGGGTTTTACCGCTGTGTGGATATGGACAGAAAAGCTATCCGATACGGAGTACAACATCTATATCGGTTACTGCTGAAACAAAATGAATTTTAAGCGGACGCACTGAGTAAAATCGGTGCGTTTTTGCATTTCAAGGAGGAAAACGCAATGGTTAAAACAAAATTCAAGAAAGCCGTCTCGCTTATGTTGGCGGCGGTTATGAGCCTTACTGCTTTTATGGGCATTGGGGCAACGACAGCCTTTGCAGCCGTAGGCGAAAAAGCCGATGTGTACCTCGTCGATTATCCCCGAAGCGGAGATACCAATAACAACGGCGAATGGGGACACGGCAATCTCAACTATATGAACGGTTGGAAAGGCTTGTCCACGAAATATACAGGACTTCGTGCAATGGGTTCGTATTCGGGCAATATCGCCTACTGTATTGAGCCGGGTACAGGACAGCGGACAGGAGATACTCTCACCGAAAAGGACGAGAACTTCTTTAATAACATCAGCCCGAACGGAACGATTTCCGGCGATGATATTCGCCTGCTTATCGGTCGCATCTTGCAGTACGGCTACCGTGGAGGTATTTCGACAAGCTGGAAGTCGCAGAATGAAAGCGACGCAAACTGTATCGCACACGCTTATGCCACTCAGATTTTGATTTGGGAAACTATTGTCGGCGAAAGAGACGCAGGCTTCAATCACGTTTCTACCGGAGGGTGCAATGCCGTGCTTGAATGTGTAAGCTCTGCACACCCACTCCGCAGTAAAATCTTGTCGTACTACAACAGTATGGTAAAAAGTGTTCAGAATCACACCAAAGTACCGAGCTTCTGCACAAGGTCAAGCGGTTCTGCCAAGGTGAACGAGCTTGAATGGAACGGAAGCAAGTATGTTGCAACTCTCACCGATACAAACGGTGTGCTTGGCAATTACAATTTCTCGGCAAATATTGACGGCGTTTCGTTCTCTGTCAGCGGAAACAAATTGACTGTTTCAATGGAAAAAGCTCCGAGCAAGGAATTTACTATCACAGCCGCAAAAAAGAACGGTGTCCGCAGAGGTGTAGTTGTATGGACTGACGGTATCCATCAGAACGGCAACGGTATTCAGGACGTGGTTACTTATGCTCAGGAGGTCAGCGACCCTGTCAGCGGCTTTGTCAAAATGAAGGTAAGCTACGGCTCTTGTCAGATTGTAAAGACAAGTGAGGACGGAAAGGTTGACGGCATTCAGTTTACTGTCAGCGGTAATGGTGTCAATCAGACTGTAACAACCGCAAACGGCGGTAAATTCCAACTGGATAACCTTATGCCCGGTGTTTACACGGTCACAGAGCAGTCTATCGACAAATATGTTCCACAGGAGGTTCACAGAGTAACCGTTGTTGCCGGTCAGGTGGCAAAGGTCAACTTCAATAATGTTCTCAAAAGAGGTAATCTTCAGGTTATCAAATCTTCGGAGGATAATCTGGTCGAGGGTGTAACTTTCCACCTTTACGGAACTTCGCTTGCGGGTATTGCCGTAGATGAATATGCAGTGACAGATAAGAACGGTGTTGCTTCTTTTGATGATGTGCTTATCAGCGGCACTACCCCATACACCGTTGAGGAAGTGGATACCGCAATCCGTTATGTTGTGCCTGCAAATCAGACCGCACCGATTAACTGGAAAGAAGTAACCACAAGAAACTTCACGAACATTCTCAAAAAGTTCAGCGTAACCGTAACAAAGAGCGACCGAGAGGAAGGCACACCGCAGGGCGACGCTACCCTTGCCGGAGCAGTTTACGGCATTTATAAGGGCGAAACCCTTGTGGACAAATATGTTACGGATAAGAACGGGCAGTTTACCACAAAGGAATATATCTGTGATGATGACTGGACAATCCGTGAAATCACTCCGTCCGAGGGCTATCTGCTTGATACCACAATTCATAAGGTTGGTGCAGAACCGCAGCTTTATACGGTGGAACACAATCAGACCGCAAATGATGTTACCGAACAGGTTATGAAAGGCAATATCGCTATCATCAAGCATACCGATAATGGCGAAACTCAGATTGAAACACCCGAAAACGGTGCAACCTTTGAAATCTATCTGAAATCTTCCGGCAGTTTTGACGCAGCAGAAGAAGATGAAAGAGATGTCATTGTCTGTGATGAAAACGGTTTCGGGCAGACAAAGGATATGCCTTACGGCGTATATACTGTTCATCAGACCGCAGGCTGGGAAGGTCGTGAGCTGATGAAGGACTTTGATGTGTTCATTGCTCAGGACGGACAGACCTACCGCTATCTTATCAACAACGCAAACTTTGAAAGCTATATCAAGGTTGTCAAGGTGGACGCAGAAAGCGGTAAAAACATTCCGTATGCCGGTGCAGGCTTCAAAATTTTTGACCCTGACGGCAATCAGGTAACAATGACCTTTACTTATCCTACCCCGACAACGATTGATACTTTCTACACCGACGCTAACGGACAGCTTGTTACACCGGAAAAACTGGAATACGGCAAGGGATATTCTCTTGTGGAGGTTCAGGCTCCTTACGGATATGTGCTTGACAGCACACCGGTGTACTTTGATGTGGCAGAGGAACATTCTTCCGATGAGGGTGGTATTACCGTGATTAAGGTAGATAAGCCTAATATGGCACAGAAAGGTACTGTCAGCATTGAAAAGACCGGAGAGGTATTCTCAGGGGTAAATATCTCCGGAGAGGAAAACGCCGATGTGATTTATCAGCCTGTCTATGAAGTGAAAGGTCTTGCAGGTGCGGTTTATGAGATTACCGCAGCAGAAGATATTATCACTCCCGACGGTACAGTACGTTTCACAAAGGGCGAGGTCGTAGATACTGTTACCACAGATGAAAACGGACTTGCCAAGAGCAAGGAGCTTTACCTCGGCAGATATACGGTGGTCGAAATAACCGCACCGGAGGGTATGGTTATCAACAAGGAAGCTCACGAGGTCGAGTTGACCTACGCAGGTCAGGAAGTTGCCGTGACGGAAACCGCAACCAGTTTCGTAAATGAGAGACAAAAGGTTACGGTAAGTCTTGAAAAGGCTATCGAAAAGAACGACATCTTCAATATCGGCAACGGCGATGAAGTGAAGAATATCAGCTTCGGACTTTTCGCCGCAGAGGAGCTTGTTTCCGCAAGCGGTACTTCTATTCCGGCAGACGGACTGATTGAGATTATCTCACTTTCCGAGAACGGCAAGGCTGTTATCAAGACCGACCTTCCTTTCGGAAGCTACTATGTAAAGGAACTTGCAACCGATGAGCATTATATCCTTTCCGACAGCAAGTATCCGTTTGCTTTCAGCTATGCGGGACAGGATACCGAAACAGTTGAGCTTGCAGTCAATGACGGCAAGCCGATTGAAAACAAGCTCATTTACGGTTCTGTTTCCGGTAAGAAGATTACCGAGAACGGCGAAGAACTCGGCGGTGCGGTTATCGGTCTGTTTAAGGTTGATGAAACCGAATTTACAAAAGAAAATGCTTTGATGACTGCTACCTCTGAAAATGACGGTAGCTTTTCTTTTGAAAAAGTACCGTATGGCAACTGGCTTGTAAGAGAAATCGAACAGCCTGCCGGTTTCGTGCTTGACGTTACTTCCTATGAGGTTATCGTGTCCGAGGACGGTCAGATTATCGAGGTTGAAATTGTCAACGAGTATGTTCACGGCAACATCAGACTCACAAAGGTTGATGAAGATTACCCGGACAACAAGCTGACAGGAGCGACCTTTGAGGTTTACAAAGATGTAAACGGAGACGGCAAATTGGACGACGGCGACGAGCTTATCGGAACGCTCTCCGAAACCTCTACCGGTATTTACGAGATGAAGGAGCTTCTCTACGGAAAATACCTTGTAAGAGAAACCAAAGCACCGGAAGGCTTTGAACTTGATAAGGGTGTGTACTCTGTTTTCATTGAAAAAGATGAAACCACCTGCGAGGTAGAAAACAAAGCCGGTGTCGGCTTCATTAACACGGCTATGAAAGGAAACCTGAAAATCGTTAAGACTTCCTCTGACGGTAAGGTTGAAGGCTTCACTTTCAGAGTTACAGGAGTAAACGGTTACGACCGAAGCTTCACGACCGATAAGAACGGCGAAATCATTATCGAGGGACTTCGTATCGGCGATTACACCATTTCCGAGGTTCAGGATAGTGTTTCTGCTTCCTATGTGCTTCCTGCGGATAAGATTGCAACCGTAAAGGTCGGTTCTACTACCGTTGTGGAAATGCACAATGAGCTGAGAGATACACCAAAGACCGGAGACAACAGCAATGTCGGCTTGTGGACTGCACTTGCGGGACTTTCTGCCCTCGGCATTGTAGGCACAGCCATTATTGCGTACAGAAAAAAGAAGAAGGAGGACAATGAGTAATGGACGCTAAAACAATCGTAGCAGTTGTATTGGTCGCCTTTATTATCGGCGGCTTTATCTTCTTGCAGATTAAGAACAGAAAGAAATAAGGAACGCTTGTGTGGGCGGAGTGAATACTTCGCCCACAGTTCTTTTACGGAGGTGCATTATGAACAAGCAAAAGACGGTTGACAGCAAGGTGCTTGCAATACTCAGAGAATGCCCCGAAACGAGGTATGACGATATGCAGCTTATCCTTTGCTATTACAACCGATACAGCTATATGAGAGTCGGAGATTTACCGCTTGAGGATATAGTCAACAACTATAAAGGGTACGGCTTGCCGTGCTTTGAGACTATCCGCAGAGCAAGACAGAGAGTGCAATCCCTATTTCCTGAACTGTCCAGACAGTGCAGTGGCTGCGACTGCGGAAACATCAGAATTGTGATTGAAGTAAGCTGAGGTGTGGATATGAACGAGGAAAAAAGAAAAATAGGTGAATACACTGTTCTCTGCTCGGTCAATGTGGGCGAAAAGGAAGTTATCTTGGCTTCCAAAGAGCAAAGTACAAACGGCGATAAATTTATGTGCGGCTTTGCAGAGAGAAACGACCTGTTTGAACTGTGTTCGGAATGTATGGTAAGCGATGACTATATCGAAATCGTACACCTTTTCGGAAGCCGTGTGGCAAATGAAGCGGAGCTTTTCAAGGAACAGGTCGAAAAACAGGATATTCCAATCTCACTCATAACGGAAGCCGACTGTATCCCCGACCACTATTCCAAAGACATCAACGGCACAATCATTGCCATTGACCCCAAGGTATTAAAGCCCGAATTTCAGCGAGCCGACAGACAGCTCTACTATGTTACAGGTGGTTTCGGTGCGTCGGCAAACAGCCGTGGAAGTGCCGTGTTCTGCACAAATCTTCACACCGGCAAATCAACCCGATATGAAAGAATGGATGTTATGGGCGAAGTAAAGCCTGAGCGTCTGCCTGAATGGGCAAAGGAAAAGGCACAAGAGCTTTCAAACAAGAAGCGAAATAAAGACAAAGAACGATAAGGAGGACAAAGCAATGAAGGAAAATTTCACTTTTCAGCAAAAGACAAAGCTCCTGACAAAACTGTTTGACGCAGGCTGCAATACAGAAAAGAAATTGCAGCAGCTCGATATGGAGAGCATTTTGAAAATTCCGGGTATCACTATTCCGGATATGAGCCTGATTATCGAGCTTCAGAAGCAGACCAAAGCCAATAAGCTGTTCTCTTATTTGGGAGGTGGCACTGATGAGCAGGCAGGAACAGAATGACCGTCATATCATTTGGAGCGACATTAGCCTTGACCTTGATGATTGGCGAGAGTCTTTGGAGGAACTGTATCCCGGATATTCCGATGATGAGCTTTACGACATTATGGTAAAATCAAATGCCGAAAACCTATATGATGAACGAGTAAATCTCAACATTCAGCTTTCACAGCCGATTATCGTAATCGGCGACCTCGGCAGATGGAACGGCAGAGTGTCGGGCTACAAGATGATTGATTCAGGCAACATTAAGGACTGCCTTTATTCCGATACCGATTACACCGAATGGTATGTGGATAAGTACGGCGACCTTCGAGCCGATGCCGTTCATCACGACGGAACAAACCATTATCTATACCGTGTATTCAAAGACGGTGTTACCGATACGCAGATTGAAAATCTGCAAGATAAAATCTACAACGGAAAAGCCACAAGAGCCGACATCACACGAGTTACCAAAAGGCTCGGCGATGACATTGCCGGAGTTTATGGCTTTCCTATTCCAAAGCAAAGACAAACAAACGAACAAGCGAGGTGATGAAAATGGATTACAGAGTATTGACCGAAGCAGAGCGTAAATACACATTCAGCCAAAGCCAGCAGCTCTCTATGCAGACCGGACTTATTGGATATTTGCGAGCCGACTTCGGTTCTAACGGGAACGAGTTTTGGACGACTTGGAACGATTTTAGAAAAGACTTGAAAACCGATGAATTTAAGGCTGAATTTGATGATGTGATAAACGGATTGCGTGACGGCGATGTTTTGTCCGGCAGAAATGCTATGTCCTCTTACTGTTATTCCACTCCCGACAGTTCCTTTAATGATGACCGCAACCACTACGGCATCCGTCTTGATACGGAAAAGTACAGCTATCTTATGAGGTTTAACCCCAACAGGGGCGAGTACAATCTTTACTGCTATTGCTATCAGAAAGAGTGGCTGAACAACCACTTGAAAAATGCCGAGCGTGGTATCCGATTTATTGACCCGCACTATCAGGAGCAGTTTCGCATTGCGGACGGAGAAAAAATCTCAATTAAGCTCGGCGATGGCAAAACAATGGAGAGGACTTGCAGATATATCGACGACTACCATTTGGAGGTCGGCACAAATCTCTACCATATCTGCGAATTTGCCGAGCTTTGCGAGAGAAACGGTCATACCGTAGAACCAGCCGCAAAAGAAAACAAAAAACCTGCAAAGAACAAAGAAAAATCACGATAAGGAGGTGCAGACGAGGTGGCAAGGAAATTTGACCTGATTTCAGAGCTGTATGAAAGAACCTGTTTTGCGGTTACAGACAATCCGGTAAACTGGCAATCGTTTCTGAAAACAGCAGGTAGAAATTTCAGGCTCCGATTTGATGAACAGCTTCTCATTTATGCCCAAAGACCCGACGCAACAGCCGTGCTTGAAATCGAACGATGGAACGGCACTTTCGGTCGCTGGGTAAACCGAGGAGCAAAAGGTATTGCCGTATTTGAGGACGCAGACAGAAGCCGTCAAAGGCTGATTCATTACTTTGATATATCGGACACCCACGAGAGCCGATATTCCCGCCCTGTTCCGATTTGGGAGATGAGACCCGAATATGAAGCAGAGGTTATTGAAACGCTTGAAAACACTTTCGGTGCAGTAAACGATACAACGAGTATTGAAAATGTCGTCAAAGAGAGCATTTCCAATGCCGTCGAGGACAACATCGCAGACTATATCTCCGACTTTATGAGCTTGGGTGCAGGCAGCGATATTGAGTATTTGTCTGCCGACGAAGCAAATGTCTTGTATTTGGAGCTTGTCAGAAACAGCGTGTCATATATGGTTATGGCTCGATTGGGACTGAACGCAGACAAGGTTTATTCTCCCGATGACTTTGCCGGTATTTCAAGCTTCAATTCACAGGAAGTTCTCAATGCGGTGGGTATTGCTACAAGCGACATTGCAGAAATGGCGTTGCTCCCTGTCAGCAGAACAATCAGCACGCTCAGCAAGGAAAATCGCATAATTGATGAACAGGGGCAATCCGAATACAATAAAGACATCAAAGACGAAAGGAGTCAAAGCGATGAGCGAAATCACATACACGATGGTGGGAGATTACAATCTTCCGAACCTGAAGCTGCCGGAGCAGACGGAAGTGACTCTCGGCAGATGGTCGCAGATGAGGAGAACTTATCTGAAGGAACATCACAAAATCCTGTACTACAATCTTCTGACGAAAGGGATTCTGAACAGTCACTTGGCGGAGGTTCAGCAGAGAGCCAGCGAACTGGAGGAAACTCTCGTGAAGCAGATGGCACAGAAAGCCGGGCTGACGGAGCAGATGAAAGCGGAAGATATGATGAAGTGGGTTCGTCTGATGAACAACATCAGGAACTCGGCACAGGAAATCGTGAAGAATCAGGTAATATTCGCTTAGAGTATTACGACAGAAACCACGAGGACAAGAGCCTGCCGTTTTTCGGTGGCGACGATACTATCCGAGAAATACTCGGTACTACCCCGCATTTGTCCGCTTCAAAGGAAGAAATCAAAGACTTCTATGAGAGAAATACGGATAATGCGACCCGTACCGAATATATCAAGGGTATTTTCAACAACGATTACACCCAGCTACCTTTAAGCGACGGCAGGCTTGTTGGATACAAAACATTTCAGAATGTCCTCCACTTGTGGGAAGGCGAATACGAAAACAGAACCGCTCAGAGTTTCTACGACTGGGGCGTTATCGCACAGCATTTTGAAGCAATGAGACTTTTGGGAGAATTGACCGATACAATGAAGCCGCTTCCGTCTATGGGCGGTCAGTTGACTCTCATAATGGGCAATCAGGCAGAGGAACAAAAAACCTCTGCCTTTACTTTTTCTCAGGAAATCATAGACGCAGTTCTCACCCGTGGAAGCGGAGTTTCCGAGGGCAAAATGCGTATCTATGAGCAGTTTGAAAAGAGCCTTTCTGCTAAAGAGAACGCCGACTTCTTGAAAAACGAATACGGTTGGGGCGGCTCTTATCCGGTCATCATCGGTGCAGGCATTGACGAACAGCACGACGGAAAAGGTATCACAATTTCAAAAGGTATCGGAAGCGACAAACCGCACATTACGCTTTCTTGGTCTCAGGTTGAAAAGCGTATCGGAGACCTTATCCGTATGGACAGATACCTAAACCCAAAGGAAAAAGAAAAGTACCCGGAATGGCTTGAAAAGCAGGAAGAAAGGCGAGCCGAGCTTGCAGAGCAGAGAAAAAACCGTGAGATACTCTCTACCGCACCGCCTGAGCCTGAAAACAAAGTGGACGAGCCGGAAGCACAGTATGAATATCATCTCGGCGACAGCGTGTATATCGGAGCTTCGCAGTATGAGATTTTGTCCTTTGATGAAAACCGTGTAAAGCTCTATAACTTCGATATGCCCCTATTCAACAAGGAGCTTTCAAGGGAAGAATTTGACCGAAAAGTGCGTGAAAATCCAATGAACGACCACTTGAAGGTCAGTGTATTACCGGCAGAAGAAAAAGCCGTTACAGGCGAAAACGAAGCTCAAAACGATACCGAAACCGTACAGGATTTCAGTTCGAAAACCGGTTATGACGACGCCTTCTTTATCGACCGGGACAATGAAAGCGTAACTTGGATGTATTATAACCCCGACAGCAATGCCGGAGGTCAGTATGTTACAAATACGCTTTCTTTTGACGAGATACAGCAAGCTGCAAGGGAGTATGACTCGGCTGAGAATTTCTTTGATTATCTCGGCAGTATTGCAAATCAGGAGCTTGCCGATGTAGGTACAGAATGGTTTGAGGAAGCAGAAAGTCAGTTTTCACAACAGCCTGATTTCACAGACTGTACCAAAGCGACAATGCAAAGCCTTGTGGCTGCTGTTTCTGAAGTCCCGGTTTATGACCGAGAAACAGAAATTCTTTATTCCGTGCTTGGCAGATTAAAGATTGACGACATTGGACTCGGTTATGATGAAAACGGTCTTGTTGCAAGGGACGGCGATAACGAATGGCACGGTGCAGAGTTTTATCATTTTCTTGTTGATGAAGCCTTTGTATTTGAAGATGACGGTTCTGTGCTTGGTATCAGACCTGACTTGCTTGATGACTTTAAGGCTTTATCCGAACACAACGGTGTTGAGGTTAAGGACAACCGAGAGAAAGAGCCTGAACCGATTGTCCCCGCTTGGGAGCAAAAGAAAAAGTCAAAGGTAAAGAGCTTTGACCTCCACCCGGATATTCCGATGGCAGAGCGACACAACTTTGACCTTGCCAATAATCAGGTTGAAGAAGTGAACAAGAAAGAACGCTTCCACCGAAACTATGCAGCGATTAAGGTCTTGAAGGATTGTCAAAGCGAAAATCGTTTTGCAACACCCGATGAGCAGAAAATCTTGTCGAGATATGTCGGTTGGGGCGGTATTCCCGAAGCCTTTGACGAACGAGCCGGAGCTTGGCATACCGAATATGCAATGCTAAAAAATATCCTGACGCCGGAGGAATATGCGTCGGCAAGAGAAAGCACCTTGACCGCCTTTTACACTCCGCCCGAAGTATCTACTGCCATTTACAAGGTGTTGGAACAGATGGGATTTCAGGAGGGCAACCTGCTTGAGCCGTCTTGCGGTATCGGTAACTTCATCGGTATGCTGCCTAAGTCAATGGAAAACGCAAAGGTTTACGGCGTGGAGCTTGATACCGTTTCAGCCGGTATCGCTCAGCAGCTTTATCAGAAATCTTCTATTGCGGCACAGGGCTTTGAGGAAGTAAATGTCCCCGACAGCTTCTTTGACGGCGTTATCGGCAATGTGCCTTTCGGAGATTTCAAAGTCTCCGATAAACGATACGACAAGTACAATTTCTTAATCCACGATTATTTCTTTGCAAAATCGCTTGATAAGTTACGCCCCGGCGGTGTGATGGCTCTTGTGACAAGCAAAGGAACTATGGATAAGGAAAACTCCAATGTGCGTAAATATATCGCACAGAGGGCGGAGCTTCTTGGAGCAATCAGACTTCCGAACGACACCTTCAAAGGCAATGCCGGAACAGAGGTTGTATCCGATATTCTGTTCTTGCAAAAGCGAGACAGGCTAATAGATATTGAGCCTGACTGGGTTCATCTTGACACCGACGAAAACGGTATAAGGATGAACTCATATTTTGTTCAGCACCCGGAAACGATACTCGGCGAAATGAAAATGGTAAGCGGTCGTTTCGGACCGGAAGCAACCTGTGAGCCGTTTGAAAACGCCGACCTTTCGGAGCTTTTGAACGAAGCTGTTTCAAACATTCACGGAGAAATCTCCGAATACGAAGTAGCCGATGAGCTGGAGGAAGAAGATAATTCTATCCCGGCAGACCCTACGGTAAGGAACTTCTCTTACACGGTTTTGGACGACAAAATCTATTTCCGTGAGAACTCCCGTATGTCCCCGGTGGAGGTATCGGCAACCGCCGAGAACCGCATTAAGGGTATGATTGGGATAAGAGATTGCGTCCGCAATCTGATTGAACTGCAAACCGAGGATTACCCGGACAGCGAAATCAAACAGGCACAGGAAAAGCTGAACACTCTGTATGACAGCTTTACAAAGAAGTACGGACTTATTAACAGCCGTGCCAATACTTCTGCCTTTTCCGACGACAGTTCCTATGCTCTGCTCTCTGCTCTTGAGGTCATCAACGAAGATGGCGAACTGGAACGCAAGGCAGATATGTTCTTCAAAAGGACGATAAAACCGCACAAGCCGGTAACGGAGGTTGATACCGCAGACGAAGCTCTCGCTGTCTCTATGGGTGAAAAAGCAGCCATTGATATGGAATATATGATGGAGCTTTCCGGCAAAAGCGAGGAGGAATTATTCGCTGACCTAAAGGGTGTAATCTTTTTAAATCCTCTTTATGAGTACGGTAATTCTTATGAGCCGAAGTATCTGATGGCGGACGAATATCTGTCGGGCAATGTCCGTGAGAAGCTGGCGACAGCCAAAAGGTCTGCGGCATTGTATCCCGAAGATTACACCGTCAATGTGCAGGCACTTGAAAAGGTGCAGCCAAAGGATTTGACGGCAAGCGAGATTTCCGTAAGGCTCGGTGCGACTTGGATACCGCCCGAAATATTCCAACAGTTTATGTTTGAGTTTCTCGACACCCCACGCTATGCACAATGGAATATCAAGGTTCACTACTCCCAGTTTACCGGCGAATGGAACATTGAGGGAAAGAGCTATGACCGTTCCAATGTTAAAGCGTACAGCACATACGGCACTTCCCGTATCAACGCATATAAGATAATTGAGGAAACGCTGAACCTGAAAGATGTCCGTATCTTTGACTATATCGAAGATGAAGAAGGCAAGAAAAAAGCCGTTCTCAATAAAAAAGAGACGGCAATCGCACAGGCAAAGCAGGAACTCATAAAGCAGGGCTTTCAGGACTGGATATGGGCTGACCCTGCCCGCCGAGAAAAACTCACGAAGATGTATAACGAAAAGTTCAACAGCATAAGACCCCGTGAGTACGACGGAAGCCACATTGTTTTCAACGGTATGAACCCGGAAATCGAACTCCGTGAACATCAGAAAAATGCGGTTGCACACATTCTGTACGGCGGCAATACGCTGTTGGCACACGCAGTCGGTGCGGGCAAGACCTTTGAAATGGTGGCGGCTGCTATGGAGTCCAAACGACTCGGACTTTGCAATAAGTCGCTGTTCGTAGTCCCGAATCACTTAACCGAACAATGGGCGGCGGAGTTCTTGCAGCTCTATCCGGCGGCGAATATTCTTGTTGCGACAAAGCGAGATTTTGAGACCAAGAACCGCAAAAAATTCTGCGGTCGAATTGCTACGGGAGATTATGACGCAGTAATCATCGGTCATTCCCAGTTTGAAAAAATACCGATGTCCATTGAAAGACAGAGGGCAATTCTTGAGCAGCAGCTTGAAGAACTGACAGACGGTATTATGGATTTGAAGCGAAACCGTGGAGAAAATTTCTCCATAAAACAGCTTGAAAAGTCTAAAAAGTCCGTGAAACAAAAGCTGGAAAAGCTCAACGACCAAAGCCGCAAGGATGATGTTGTTACCTTTGAAGAACTCGGTGTGGACAGGCTCTTTATCGACGAGAGCCATTATTACAAGAACCTCTATCTTTACACCAAAATGCGTAATGTGGGCGGTATCGCTCAAACGGAAGCACAGAAATCCTCCGACCTGTTTATGAAGTGCCGATACCTTGACGAGCTTACAGGCGGTCGAGGAACGATATTTGCGACCGGTACTCCTATCTCAAACAGTATGGTGGAACTCTATACCATTCAGCGATACTTGCAGTACAACACGCTTGTGAAAAACAACTTGCAACACTTCGACTCGTGGGCAAGTACCTTCGGAGAGACTGTAACAGCCGTTGAGCTTACCCCGGAGGGAACGGGTTACAGAGCGAAAACCCGCTTTGCAAAATTCTATAACCTTCCGGAGCTTATGGCAATGTTTAAGGAGGTTGCCGACATTAAGACGGCGGATATGCTGGAGCTGCCTGTGCCGGAAGCACACTTCCACAATGTTGCGGTCAAGCCGTCGGAAATGCAGAAAGAAATGGTTGCTTCCCTTGCGGAACGAGCCGAGAAAGTCCGTGGCGGCGGTGTGGATTCGAGTGTGGATAATATGCTCAAAATCACAAACGACGGCAGAAAGCTGGCACTTGACCAGCGTATGCTAAACGATATGCTGCCTGATTTTGAGGGCAGTAAAATCAACGCCTGCGTCGATAACATCTACCGTATTTGGGAGGAAACAGCCGATAAAAAATCGGCACAGCTTGTGTTCTGCGACCTCTCAACGCCAAAGAATGACGGCACATTCTCGGTGTATAACGATATCAGAAAAAAGCTCATAGAGCGTGGTGTCCCCGAAAGCGAAGTCCGCTTTATCCACGAAGCAGATACCGATGTGAAGAAAAAAGAACTGTTCCAAAAGACCCGTAAAGGCGAGGTCAGAGTGCTTCTCGGTTCTACGCAGAAGATGGGAGCCGGCACGAATGTTCAGGACAGACTTATCGCACTTCACGATGTCGATTGCCCGTGGAGACCGTCAGACTTGGAGCAGCGTTCCGGTCGAATTATCCGTCAGGGCAACTCAAACCCTGATGTAGATATTTACCGCTATGTAACGGAGCAGACCTTTGACGCATATCTCTATCAGCTTGTAGAGGGAAAGCAAAAATTCGCCAGTCAGATTATGACGAGCAAATCTCCGGTGCGTTCTGCCGAGGATATTGATGAAACCGCCCTGTCCTATGCAGAGATTAAAATGCTTGCCACCGGCAATCCGTATATTAAGGAAAAGATGGATTTGGATATTCAAGTCCAAAAGCTGAAGCTCTTAAAATCCAACTTTCTATCAGAAAAATACGCTTTGGAGGATAAGATAATCAAATATTATCCGCAGAGAATTACAGCTTTGGAAAACCGTATTGAAGGCTTGAAGCAAGATGTAGAAACTGCGAAACAGCACCCGAAACCAACGGACGACCGCTTTGTCGGTATGGAGGTTAAGGGTGTTTTTTATTCCGAAAAAGCCGACGCCGGTAAAGCAATCATTGAAGTCTGTAAGCAGATGAACAGCCCCGACCCTATTCCTCTCGGCAAGTACCGAGGGTTTGAAACGGAGCTGCTTTTTAATACCGCAGAGCGAAATTATGAGGTTCGACTGAAGGGTGCGACAAGCAGAAATGTTCCTCTCGGCGATGACGCACACGGCAATATTATCCGTCTTGATAACGGAATTGAGAGATTTGCCGAGAGCTTATCGCTTGCGGAAAATGACCTTGAGAACACCAAAAATCAGTTGGAAACCGCAAAGAAAGAAGTCCAAAAACCATTTATCCAAGAGGAAGAATTGAAAACAAAGCTTGCCCGACTGGACGAGCTGAATATCTTGCTCAATATGGATAAGCGAGAAAACGAAATTGTCGGCGGCGAACCCGATGAGGGCGAAGTGCCGAAGACACGAAAGGAGAAAACCTATGAACGATAAAATGACACCCGATAAGGAAAGAGAAAACTGCCCTTGCAGGAAATCAATCATCAACCCTTTTGACGCAATGATGATGGTTGTGGTCAGGAGACTTGATAAAGCATATCTCGAATTGAAAAGAAGCAAACCACCCGCAAAGGAAGCAGAATTTGCTCTTAGAAATGCAAAGCTTTCTTTCTACGGAGAGTTGGTTCGACAGAGCATTGAAACGGTGTTTTCGCCGGAAGAAATCATTGCTTTGTATGAAAACGACGACCTTGCGGGAGGTGCTTGGACTGTTTGGAATGACATCGGCTGCCCTGTTGACAAGATACTTATCATCATTGCAAAGCTCAGTATCAACGAACCGATACAGAAAGCTGTTGCCGATTTGCTGATGTAGAACGGCGGTGATACCTATGCCGTATATAGCACCGGAAGTCATAACAGAAGCCAAGCGAATGGACTTATTAACCTATCTCAGAGAGTATGAACCGGGCGAGCTTGTCAAGTTTTCAAGCAACACCTACACCACAAGAACCCACGACAGCTTGAAGATTTCCAACGGAAAATGGATGTGGTGGTCGAGAGGTATCGGGGGCAAATCCGCCCTCGATTATCTTATCAAAGTCCGTGGAATGGATTTTGTGCAGGCGGTTCAGACCATTATGGGAAACGGTTCAGTCAGCTTTCCGACTTGCAAAAATATCAAAAGCTATGAGGAACAGCCTTTGCTTCTGCCCCAAAAAAGCCCCACTACCGAGGTGGTATTTGATTACCTTTTCGGGCGTGGGATTGATTATGAAATCATCAACCACTGTTTGGAACAGGAGCTAATCATTGAGTCGCTCCCATATCACAATGCTGTTTTTATCGGCTATGACGAGAACAAAGAACCTAAATACGCCGCTTACAGAGCAACAAACCAATCAAGGATTATGGGCGACTGCACCGGCAGTAAAAAGCAATATTCTTTCCGCCTGACTGCCGAAAACACCGGAGAGGTTCATCTTTTTGAGTGTGCCATTGACCTGCTTTCCTATGCAACTTTGATGAAGCTGGAGGGCAAAGACTGGCGACAGTTTAACCTTGTTTCTCTTGCGGGAGTGTATTCCCCAAAGCAGAAAATTGAGGACTCGAAAGTGCCTGTTACACTCGGCAGGCTGCTTGAAAAGGACAAAACAATCAGGCGAATTGTTCTTCATTTGGACAATGATATTGCCGGAAGAAAAGCTACCAAAGCGTTGCAGACTATTCTCTCAGATAAGTATGAAGTCGTTGACGACCCTCCCCAATACGGGAAAGATGTCAACGATTTTCTTTGTAAACGCTTAGGGATAAAGGATAAAACCGAAAGGAGTTTTGCACGATGAAACTAAAAGAAATCAGAGAAATGTACCCGGAGGGTACGCAGATTGTACTCACTGAAATGGCTGGCGAAAGTCAAATGCCCTATGGGCTAAAAGGAACAGTTAAGTTCGTTGACGACGCCGGACAGATTCATATGAGTTGGGAAAACGGCAGCTCTCTTGCTTTGAATATTCACGAGGATACCTTTGAAAAGGTCGAAGCACCGGAGAAGATTTCCGTCATTCTTGTTGAGCCGGGCAGGTATCCGAAACTTATTGAAATCGAGGATACCCTTGAAGCAATGCAGTCTCTTGTGGAGGGAGATATTGAAGAATATATGCCCTTTGAGGACGAGGTTGCCATCATCTGCAACGAGGAAGGAAAGATGAACGGTATGCCTCTGAACAGGGCTGTTTATTCCGAGCCTGAAAATGTTGAGATGAGTTATCCGCAGTTGAAAGCTCATTTCCGGCAGGCAGAAAAAGAAAGAAACCACACGACCGGATATATTGTTTTTACGGATGACAGCTTTGACAAGCCTTACACAGAAGAACAAAGAACCTATGTTGTCAGCAGTAACAATAAGGCTTTCATTGAGGGTATGGGCGGATATTCTATCTATGCTTCTTCCCTTGACGGCTCGGATAAATGTGTGCGACTGGAAGCGTATATGGCTGATGAACACGGCGGCAAGGACGGTTGGAAGATTGAAAAATGTTATGTGAAAGACGACAGCAACCGTGAAATGCTCGACATTATTGCCGGCAAGTTTTTCATTGCATACGCACCGATTGAGTCGGAAAAGTTTCTCAGTATGCCGAAAGAACTGGCTCGTAAGTACGAGGAAAAGTTCAAATACCCGGAGAGATTTTACAAGTCTTTGGACGGTATTGAAGCAAAGCCGTATAAGCCGGTCTCCAAGGATATGGAGAGATAATAGTCAATCTATGGGGCAACCCTGAGTGTCTGCATAATCTTAGCGAGCAGACCATTTATGGACAGGAATGTCCAAAACGGTACACTCGTTAGGGGTTGCCCCTAATACCCCAAGCAAGAAAGGAGTAAAGCAATGCGGGAGATAGTATTGGTTGCCGCCGGGTTAATCATCGGCGGCTTTTTCGGAGTAACAACAATGTGCCTGTTTCAGATAAACCGGGACAGGCACTATATTAACAGAAAGGACAGCGATAAAAATGAGCAAGAGAAACATTGAAAAGCACATTCTGATGAACAAGGCAGAAGCTCAGGATTTGCAGAAAAAAGCAAAGCGGGCGTGTCTTTCCGAAGGCGGTCTTATCCGTTTGCTTCTCAAAGGATACGAGCCGAGAGAAAAGCCCGACGAAAGATTTTACGATGTTATGCGTGAGTTATCTGCTATCGGGAACAACATCAATCAGCTTGCGGTAAAAGCAAATTCCCTCGGATTTGTTGACGCACCGCAGCTCAAAAAGGAAGCCGAGCGTTGGCACAAGTTTCAGGCTGATGTGGAGCGTACTTTTTTAAGACCCGATAAGAGCGATATGAAATGGCAGTAAGTAAATTGTGGTCGGTCACATCAAGGCTCGGTCAGGTAATCGACTATGCCGCCAATCCCGAAAAGACTGCGACAGACATTTACACCGAGGAACAGTATCAGGCTCTCCGTGATGTTCTCAGCTATGCAAAGGACGAAGAAAAAACTGAGCGTGAGTTTTTCGTTGAGGGTATCAACTGCAATCCGGCGACCGCAAGAGACCAGTTTGTGTCTGTGAAAAAAGCATACGGCAAAGACGATGGCATTCAAGCCTATCACGGATACCTGAGCTTTAAGGAACAGGATATTTCCCCGGAGCTTGCACAGAAAATCGGAATGGAATTTGCAAACGAAGTGTGGGGCAAAAGATTTCAGGTGGTGGTTACTACTCATCTGAACACAAAGCACCTGCACTGCCACTATGTAATCAATTCCGTTTCCTTTGTGGACGGTAAGCGATTATGGGGAGACGAAAAAGCGTGGTTCAAGTTCCGCTTGGTTGCCGACCGTCTCTGTGAAAAGTACGGACTGTATTACAATCCGAACCCGAACCGCAGTAAGCAATCCTCATATTACTACAAGCAGGAACAAGCCGGTATGCCGAGCCGATACTCCATTACCCGTGACGCCATTGATGAAGCGATTGCACACAGCACTAACTTAAAGACCTTTGATTATATCCTGACGCAGATGGGCTATGAGCATTGTCTCAGCGACAGCCGAAAGTATTGGACGATTGTTCCGAAAGGATACAAGAAGCCGATACGACTTAAATCCCTCGGAGAGAATTATACCGAGGACGCAATCAAGCGTAGGCTGACGGAAAATCAAAAGGTTCTCATCGTTCCTTTTGTAAAGGAAACGGTAAGAGTCACACAGTACCGATTGCCCACAAGAGAACACAAAATCAAAAAGGTCGGCGGACTGTATGGGCTGTATCTGCATTACTGCTATAAACTCGGTTATCTGCCGAAATATAAAAAACAGAATACCGCAAGGCTTCACTATCTTTTGAAAGAAGATTTACTGAAGCTGGACAAAATCACTCAGGAGACAAGGCTGCTTGGACGGGAGAACATTTCTACCGACGAGCAGCTTTTCTCATATAAAGAGTCCGTATTGTCGCAAATCAAATCCCTGACTGACGATAGAACGCACCTGCGAAAACAGTTAAGAAGAAATTTGAGTGACGATGAGCTATCAAATGTCAAAGAGCAGATTACGGCAATCACGAGCAAGCTGTGGACTCTCCGAAAAGAGGTCGGTCTTTGTGATGACATAGCCGAAAGGTCAAAGGTCATTGAAGCCAACCTTGAAACGGTAAGAGCTTACGAAGAAAAACAAGAACGAAAGGAGCAGAACCGTAATGACAAACGGAGGTGATGCGGCAGAACAGGTCGTCAGGCTATCGCTTGAGGGCTTTGAAGTAGCCGCAAAATTAAGCGGAGCGGCAGCAAAGAATATTGCCGTTCTTTTAGTCTCTGTTCTCAAACAGGAACAAAAAACAAAAGGCAAGGCTCGACTTACCAATATGATTAAATCGGGCAAGGAGCTGAAAGTGTTTTCTATCCCCAACAAGGACTTGAAGAAGTTTACCGAGCAGGCAAAACGCTACGGCGTTCTCTACTGCGTACTCAGGGATAAAAACACAAAGGGCGATAATGTACCGATTGATATTATCGCCCGTGCTGAGGACGCTTCCAAAATTCAGAGAATCGTTGAGAGATTTGAACTCGGCAAGGTTGATAAGGCTGCTATTGTTACCGAGTCTCAGAAGGCTGTCGAAAAGCGTGATGCTTTGGAAAAAGACAAGCCGACAAAATCCAAGAACGAAATCATCACAGAGGAAGCAGTCAGAAAGCCTATTCAGAAAGAGGGGTACTCCCAGTCAAACCCCACAGTCGCCAAAACGGACAAAAACCCTCCGTCAAGGCAAAACTCAGAGCCGGTAGATATGCAAACTGATAAGGGTACTGTCAGCGACAGACAGAGAAAGCCGTCGGTGAAAGCAAAGCTCGACCGATATAAGGCACAGTCCAAGCAGCAGAAAGAAGCAGAACGCAAAGAGCCGGAGGTATCAAAGCCGGAGGTTAAGAACGCCCCGGCACAGACCGTACACAAGCTGTGGACTCTCCGAAAAGAGGTCGGTCTTTGTGATGACATAGCCGAAAGGTCAAAGGTCATTGAAGCCAACCTTGAAACGGTAAGAGCTTACGAAGAAAAACAAGAACGAAAGGAGCAGAACCGTAATGACAAACGGAGGTGATGCGGCAGAACAGGTCGTCAGGCTATCGCTTGAGGGCTTTGAAGTAGCCGCAAAATTAAGCGGAGCGGCAGCAAAGAATATTGCCGTTCTTTTAGTCTCTGTTCTCAAACAGGAACAAAAAACAAAAGGCAAGGCTCGACTTACCAATATGATTAAATCGGGCAAGGAGCTGAAAGTGTTTTCTATCCCCAACAAGGACTTGAAGAAGTTTACCGAGCAGGCAAAACGCTACGGCGTTCTCTACTGCGTACTCAGGGATAAAAACACAAAGGGCGATAATGTACCGATTGATATTATCGCCCGTGCTGAGGACGCTTCCAAAATTCAGAGAATCGTTGAGAGATTTGAACTCGGCAAGGTTGATAAGGCTGCTATTGTTACCGAGTCTCAGAAGGCTGTCGAAAAGCGTGATGCTTTGGAAAAAGACAAGCCGACAAAATCCAAGAACGAAATCATCACAGAGGAAGCAGTCAGAAAGCCTATTCAGAAAGAGGGGTACTCCCAGTCAAACCCCACAGTCGCCAAAACGGACAAAAACCCTCCGTCAAGGCAAAACTCAGAGCCGGTAGATATGCAAACTGATAAGGGTACTGTCAGCGACAGACAGAGAAAGCCGTCGGTGAAAGCAAAGCTCGACCGATATAAGGCACAGTCCAAGCAGCAGAAAGAAGCAGAACGCAAAGAGCCGGAGGTATCAAAGCCGGAGGTTAAGAACGCCCCGGCACAGACCGTACACCAGCAGCCGAAACCCAAAAGCAAAAATGTGAAAGAGAGGTAATCACAATGACAAACAATTTTACCCCTGCTAAGGCAGGACAGCAGAGAAACAGACTTTCCAAAGAGGAATACGCCGATAAGATGAAGGCAGAAAAGGAAGCCGTATATCAGATGGCGGACGAAACCGCAAAGGCTATCGTTTCCGACCCGGAGAAGTTCAAAGCGTTCCTTGATACGCAGAGCCGTCTTGACCGATATTCTGCGGTCAACGCACTTCTGATTTTCAAGCAGCTTCCCGAAGCAAGCCAGCTCAAAAACTTTGACGACTGGAGCAAAGACAATGTGAAAATTCAGAAAGGTGCGAAAAGCATTTCCATTCTTGAACCTGTCGAGTATGCCAAGAGAGACGGTACGACCGGCATTTCCTACAATGTGAAAAAGGTCTTTGATGTTTCGCAGACCAATGGCAAGAGACCGCCTGCACCTACTGTAAACCGTGACCCGAAAGCTCTCATTACCGTTATGCTGGATTCTTCCCCGGTTGAAGTGGAAGCCACAAATGAACTTCCGTATCCCAATATGGCGGCGTTTTACAACAACGAGGAGCAGACCTTGTATGTGAAGCGTGATGTGGGAGACAGCGTTGCGGTCGCTCAGTGCGTAGCACAGGAACTTGGCCACGCACAGCTCTCCATCAACAGCGACAGTTACAGCAGAGCGGATATGGGCTTTCAAGCGGTATGTATCGGTTATATGCTTTGCAAGAAGTACGGCGTCGATACACAGAATTTTGCTATCAACCGTATTCCTGAGAAGCTTGCCGGCAAAGAGCCGAAGGACATTCGCTATGAGCTTTCCAAAACGAGAAATGCGATGGCGGATATTCACTCCCGTGTTTCCGATGAGCTTTACAAGAAAAAGCAGGAACGAAGCAAAGACTACGAAAGATAAGGTGAGACTATGGCGAAGGAAGAAATGTATCATATCGCATTGGACGATTATGAACACGGCATTATAATCCGTTCTCTCAACGATGAGAAAACAGATTTGATGAACGAAGGGAAATCTACCGATGCGGTGGACGACCTTATCATCAAGGTCGGAACTGCCCCAAAGAAAAAGTTCAGAGTTATCGAAAAGGAACGCTCCTGTGAATCGAGATAACGAAAGGCAGTCTGCTATTATTCTTTCCGTCATCGGTATTATCCCGGTCGTATGGCTGGCACTTCTGATTGCACCTTCTGTAAAAGGAGGATTGCCGGAAATACTGCCAAGCCTATTAACAGCGTTCAACAACCCATTTCATATTGAGCTATGCGAGGACAGCCTAAAAACTGTCCTCGTTTTGCTTCTCTGCTATGCAATGGGTATCGGGATTTACTTCTCGACACAGAAGAATTATCGAAGGCGTGAAGAACACGGCTCTGCGAAATGGGGCAACGCAAGAGCCGTAAATAAAAAATACAGACAGTCTCCGGCTTCAGAGAATAAGCTGATGACGCAAAATGTCTGTATCGGACTCAATGCGAAGAAGCACCGAAGAAACTTAAACACTCTTGTGTGCGGCGGTTCGGGAGCCGGTAAGACAAGGTTTTACTGCAAGCCGAATCTTATGCAGTGCAACACATCATTTGTCATTCTTGACCCAAAGGGCGAAATACTCAGAGACACCGGAAAGCTGCTTGAAAGCAAAGGCTATGAAGTTCGTGTTCTCGATTTGATTTCAATGGAGAAAAGCCATTGCTATAACCCGTTTGTCTATTTGCAGAATGACAACGATGTGCAAAAGCTCGTGACGAACCTTTTTAAGAGTACCACTCCGAAAGGCAGTCAGGCACAAGACCCTTTTTGGGACACCTCGGCTTCAATGCTTCTGCTTGCACTTGTATTTTATCTTCATTACGAAGCACCCGAAGATGAACAGAACTTTGCAATGGTAATGGAAATGCTCAGAGCCGGTTCGATTGAGGACGAGGAGGACACAAGACCTTCTCCTCTTGATGAACTGTTTGCGGAACTGGAAATGTCAAATCCCGACCACATCGCTTTGAAGTATTACCGTTCCTATCATTCGGGTGCGGCGAAAACCTTAAAGTCCATACAGATAACCCTTGCGGCAAGACTGGAAAAGTTCAACCTTGAAAGTCTTGCTTCTTTAACCACCACAGACGAGCTTGACCTCCCATCACTCGGAGAGAAAAAGGTCGCTCTGTTCGCTTTGATACCGGATAACGATTCCAGCTTTAACTTCTTGGTATCTATCCTTTACACACAGCTTTTTCAGCAGTTGTTTTATGCTGCCGACCATATTCACGGTGGCTCGCTTCCCGTTCCCGTCCATTTCCTGATGGACGAGTTTGCAAATGTGAGCCTGCCCGATGACTTTGACAAGATACTGTCGGTTATGCGTTCCCGTGGAGTGTCGGTAAGTATTATCTTGCAGAACTTGGCTCAGTTAAAAGCCTTGTTTGAAAAGCAATGGGAAAGTATTGTCGGCAACTGCGACGAGTTTCTGTATCTCGGCGGCAACGAGCAAAGCACCCACAAATATGTGTCCGAGCTTCTCGGCAAGGAAACCATTGATACCAACACTTTCGGAAAGAGTACCGGGCGAAGCGGTAACTACTCCACCAATTATCAGATTAGCGGTCGAGAGCTTCTTACCCCTGATGAGGTTCGTATGCTTGATAACCAATATGCAATTCTGTTTATTCGTGGAGAACGCCCCGTTATGGACTTCAAGTATGACATCTTGAAGCACCCGAATGTGGCACTTACAACCGATGGAAAGGCTTCTGCATATAAACACGGCGAAGTGACCATCAAGCACTCATCAATTTCTGTTCTTTCTATTAACCCGGAAGAACTTCCGGAGGAAAGCTACGGAGAAACCAATTACGAGCTTCTGTCCGATGAGGATTTTGAAGTAAATAAAAACTTATTTTAACGGAGGAAAACACAATGAACATTTTTAAGAAGAACAACGAAAAGAAAACTACTCAGAAGCTGCCTATGACCGGAAAGGTTCAGAAAGGCTTCCGTGCTTACTGCGCCGTAATCGCAGCAGCAACTCTTGTCTGCGGCATGAGCGTTACCGCTTTTGCCGCAAGCGACCCGATTACCGTAGTCAACAATCTGTCCGATTTTATCTTCGGTCTTATCCGTGCCATCGGTCTTATCCTGCTTGGCTTCGGTATCGTTCAGGTCGGTCTCTCTTTGAAGTCTCACGACCCGTCTCAGAGAGCCAACGGTTTCCTGACTCTTGCAGGCGGTATCATCATTACCTTTGCAAAGGAAATCCTGACCCTTATTACCGGTTAAGAGAACACAGTTATCAAACGGGGCATACCTGGCATTTCAGGTATGCCCCTAATCTTAAAGGAGGTGCAAACAGATGAGTGATAACTGGGTAGTTCAGAACCTCGAAAATGCCCTTGAAACTTGGAACAGCAAGCTATCGGAAATATGGCAGTTGCTAACCACTTCGCCGCAGGAGTTCAAAGGCGGCAGTATTTGGTCGGTAATGGTGAATATCAACGGAGCGGTTCAGGCTATCGGTCTTGCCCTGCTTGTTCTGTTTTTTGTTGTCGGTGTGGTTCGCACCTGCGGAAGTTTTACCGATGTAAAGAAACCGGAACACGCATTAAAGCTGTTTATCCGCTTTGCTATTGCCAAAGGTGTGATTACCTACGGGCTGGAGCTTATGCTTGCCCTGTTCGACATCGTACAAGGTACGATTTCAACCATTATGACATCTGCGGGATTCGGTACGCCCAATCAAACAACCTTACCTGCTGAAATGGTAACAACCATTGAAAGCTGCGGATTTTTTGAAAGTATCCCATTGTGGGCGGTTACTCTTATCGGCGGACTGTTTATCACGGTCTTGTCGTTCATTATGATAATGACGGTGTACGGACGATTTTTCAAGCTGTATATGTACACTGCTCTCGCTCCGATACCGCTTTCCACTTTTGCCGGAGAACCGTCGCAGAATGTGGGTAAGAGCTTTATAAAGAGCTACTGTGCCGTTTTGCTTGAGGGAGCAGTAATTGTACTTGCTTGTATCATCTTCTCCCTATTTGCTTCTACGCCGCCGGTAGTGAACCCTGATGCCGCAGCCGTTACTCAGGTGTGGTCTTATGTCGGAGAATTGGTGTTCAATATGCTTGTTCTCGTTGGTGCAATCAAGATGAGTGACCGTATCATTCGTGAGATGATGGGCTTGTAATTTGATTTTTTTATATAATTGAGCTATAATATACTTGTTTGATTTACATTTGATAGAGCGAGCATATATCAAGCGTAAATCACTCCTGTCGTAGAAAAATGATTTGCAAGATTCACTACTGATGAAAAATTGCTCGTATTTTAGTAGTAAGGTTCAAAAAGGGTTCTAGGTAACCGACCGTTTCGTTATGCAATCATTGATAAGAACTGCTGCGAAGAAAGGAGGTAAACGCTATGGCTCGAAACAAGGGCGTGTCGGGTAAAACCCACACTAAACAACAGTTAGACGATTATGCAAATCAGCATAATCCTAACAACAAAGCATTTGTGATTGTTGATGATAAAATAAGAATAAGAAGAAATAGAAAGAAGTGAGTGATTGTGGGAAATTTAGGCGCACAAAAAGAAAAACGAAATGATACACCAATCAGTGCAAAAAAAGATATAATGGGAGATAAGACGGTTCGTGTTCGTGCTGACTTGCACCATATCATAAAAATCGAAACAGCAAAGAATGGCGGAAACGTAAAAGAAGTTATGGAAATAAGACTTAGAAGCAAACTTAAGAGTGTGTTGATAGTGCAGTATCTTAAAATTTTGTATAATAGGAATTGAAGTTAAATTAGATGCTAAAAATTTGTAATTAAGAAGGAGTGATTACATGAACAAAAATATAAAATATTCTCAAAACTTTTTAACGAGTGAAAAAGTACTCAACCAAATAATAAAACAATTGAATTTAAAAGAAACCGATACCGTTTACGAAATTGGAACAGGTAAAGGGCATTTAACGACGAAACTGGCTAAAATAAGTAAACAGGTAACGTCTATTGAATTAGACAGTCATCTATTCAACTTATCGTCAGAAAAATTAAAACTGAATACTCGTGTCACTTTAATTCACCAAGATATTCTACGGGTATTTCCCCGATTTTGTGTAAACTCCAAAATGATAATATAATTTAAGTGTTTTTCGAAGGATGAAATCCATATTTCGGGATTTCATCCTTCAGCTCATATATAGCATAAAAGCACA
>NZ_JACRTE010000014.1 GCF_014385105.1 Qingrenia yutianensis
GGGGGTTCCGATTCCCCCGCACCCCTAAACGGCTTGGGGTTCCACCCCAAGACCCCTTAAAACAATCAAATCATTCAAACAACAGATTATCGAAATATTTTTCAAACAAAAACCGAAAACAAACCGTTCGCCGAAAAAGTAACGTTTACAGAACGGGTCAAGGGCATAGCCCTTGTCGTTTAGGGGTGTGGGGGAATCGAAACCCCCACGTTTTCCCTCTGCTTTTGCGCCAAAAGCAGAGCCTGCGGAGCAACCAAGAAATTACGATAACCTGTTTTTGATATGATAAGATAATTTAAAATCTAAAATCGGGATTGAAAAGGCGCCCCTTTTCCCCTACATTTGTTACTCCTCGTATACCTCGTGGCAATTTTTCTCCGCGTTATACTTCAAGCCGTAATGTTTGCCGTCCTTTTGTATACCGTTTTCAAATGTACCGGCAAAACTTTTATACATTCCCTCAAACTGCGGATTTCCCTTCGGCGAATACTCAACACCCTCGCCGTTTTTCTCGCCGTCCTTATAATTTCCCTCATAAATAAGGTAAATTTCGTCAAAATACGCGTTATACTCGGTCATAAATCCGTCTTTTTTGCCTCTCTTCCACTCGCCTTCGCTTGTGAGCGCGCCGTTGCGGTACATTTTTCCCTTGCCGTCAATCCGTCCGTCCTTAAACTCGCCCTCATACATAACGAACTCGTCAACCGAATACATCACACCCGGCTCACGGCCCTCGCCGTAAACCAAAATTTTCCTGACCTCTTTCATATTTTCCGAATACATACCGTAATTGATATAATACATTGTTCCGTTTCCGTGCATTACGCCGTTCACGACGTTTCCGCGGTACAAAATGCTGTCCGCTTTTTCGTTATAAATATCGTTTGAATCGGAATAATAATAAATCACGCCGTCGGTGTCGGTATACCCGGGCGCCCAAAGCGCGGTAATTCGCTTAACGTCCTCGTTTGACGCACTTCCGATTACAACTTCAAAACGGTCGAGATGAATTTCGCCGTCATAAATTTTCCGCCCGTTTTTAAACAGCATACCGTTGAATTTTCTCGGATACGTTTCCGAATTGTAAATTTCGTTTCCGTCATCGTCATACACCGCGCCGACGCCCTCATCATACGGCGAATTTTCCTTTTCGTGAATAAGATAAATTTCGCCCGTTTCGGGAAGATAGCGCGCCTCGCCTCCGTTTTCAAACTTGGCACTGCGCACCCTCACGCCGTATTTAAACCTGCCGTCCTGCTCAATATAAACCGTCGCTTTTTCGTCAAAATTCATAGTAAACGACGGATTTTCAAGGTCGCTCGGGAACACGTTGACCTGATAATTTTCAACGTTTTTATATTCGTACTTTTCCAAATTTGAATAGATATACGACCCGTTCACGCTGACGGTTTTATCGTTTGAAAAATCACCGTAAACATAGTAATACGACTCGCCGTAACGGCTTTGGTTATCGTATTTTTTCACGCCGTACAAAAGGTTTCCGTCACTGCCGAAAAACCCTTTTTCGCCCGACACCGAATTTTCGCTGTTTTCGGTCTTTTCCTCACAGTTTTCAATTTCCTTTTCAATAATGCACACATCAAGACGGCGTTTTCCGTCGTCATATTTCACATATCCTCCGCCGTACTCGCCCACCGCGTCGACGCTGACCATCGTCGTGCCGAAAATGTTATAGCTTTCCGAAAGATTTCCGTTTATGTAGGTTTTTATATCTGTGGGATATACTTTAAAAAGGTCTTTAAAGGTCACATTTTCCTTTTTTGCGTTGATAACGTCGGTTGCATAAGGTGTAAAATTCCTTTCGGGGCGCGTAATTTCAAGCGTACGCTTATCCCCGTTCCACAAAACATTAAAGCCGTATTTTGACAAAGCCTCGGCAATTACAAAAGTTTTTCCCTTGTAGTTGAACGACTCAATCGGGCAGTAATCAATAAACGTCACAATGTCGGTTTCTTTCACATACCCCAAATCCTCGGCATACGCGGTGCAAAACATCAGCATCACAGCGCACAAAACCAACAAAACACAAAAAAATTTTTTCATATTATATCCCCCCTCACCATTATGCTAACGCACATCGAATTGTACTGTCAACCGTTTTTACGCATTTGAAACATAAAATTAAACAAAAACGCGCCAACCGCGCTGTAAATATGAAAAAATTTTTTGGTGATTTTCGCAAAATTTTTACAAAAGTATGGACAAAAAGCAATAATTGTATTATTATATATTTATATATTTTAATTTTGGAGGGGTATTTATGAAAAAACTTCTATCGGTTGTACTCGCACTTACTCTCGTTTTGTCGCTTGCGGCTTGCGGCGGCTCGTCAAACGGCGGTACGGACGGCGACACAATCAAAATCGGTGTGTTCGAGCCTACAACAGGCGAAAACGGCGGCGGCGGAGTTCAGGAGGTTCTCGGCGTTCGCTATGCAAATTCAATCAGACCTTCGGTTACGATTGACGGAAAAGAATATAAAATTGAATTGGTTGAAGTTGACAACCAGTCTGATAAAACCGCGGCGGTTACCGCTGCACAGTCGCTCGTTTCGTCGGGCGTAAAAGCGGTTATCGGCTCTTACGGTTCGGGCGTTTCCATTGCGGCAGGTTCCACTTTCGCAGAAGCTAAAATCCCCGCGGTAGGATGCTCATGCACAAATCCGCAGGTTACTCTCGGAAACGACTACTACTTCAGAGTTTGCTTCCTCGACCCGTTCCAGGGCACGGTTATGGCAAACTACGCAGGCGTTACAAAAGGTCTTAAAAAAGCGGCTGTAATCTGCCAGAACGGCGACGACTATTCGACCGGTCTTGCTTCTTACTTCAAAAAAGCATTCCCCGGCGAAATCGTTTACGAAGGCACATACAACACAAATGAGTCGGACTTTAACGCTATTCTCACAGCGGCTAAAGCAACAAATCCCGATGTATACTTTGTTCCGTCGTCTATCGCAACGGCAGGACTTTTCATCAAACAGGCGCGTGAGCTCGGTGTAACCGCTCCCATTATGGCAGGCGACACCTGGGAAAACGAAACAATCATCAAAAACGCAGGCGCGGAAAACTGCGAGGGCGTAACATTCTCGACATTCTTCGACGAGAAAGACTCGTCTGCGAAAGAATTTGTTGACGGCTTTGTTAAATACCTCAACAGCTCGGCTGAAAACCTCAAACTCAACGGCGGCAGCGACGGTGTTGCGGCGGTTTCGGCGCTCGGCTTTGATTCGTACAACGTAATTCTTGACGCTATCGAGGCTGCAAAATCCACCGATTCGCAGGCAATCCGCGACGCTCTTACAACACTTGACACAACAGGTGTTACAGGCTCGCTCGCATTCGACGAAAACGGCGACGCTAAGAAAGATAAAGCTTACATCAAAGTTATCGAAAACGGCGCGTTCAAATTCATCGGAACACAGCTTACAGACGGTAAATTCACACCGGTTGAGTAATTTTAAGATTACGTAAATTTATCAATTTTTAAATAACATCGGCGAGGTTTCTTGCCTCGCCGATATTTGTTTTTTTACTTACATAAACAAAAAAAGGCTTTTGGTACTTTTTAATTTTAAGGGGGAAAAATCCCGATGAACGCATTTTTGCAAAATTGCCTTAACGGCTTATCAATCGGAAGTATTTATGCCTTAATCGCCATAGGCTACACTATGGTGTACGGAATTTTGCGCCTCATAAACTTTGCTCACGGCGATATTTTTATGATGGCAGGCTATTTTATGATTATCGCAATGACCGACCTTTTAATTCCGTGGCAGATTTCAATAGCGATAGTGATTATCGCAACAATTCTCTTGGGCGTTTTAACCGAAAAAATAGCGTATAAACCGCTCCGCAGTGCGCCGAGAATGTCTATAATGATTTCGGCAATCGGAGTTTCGTATTTTTTGCAGAACTTTGCAACATACCTTTTTTCGGCGCTCCCGAAATCGTATCCTTCAATCGCCGTGCTTGACAGGAAAATTACAATCGGCACAATTTCAACCTCGCTGGTTACGTTCATAACGCCGATTTTAACAATAGTGCTTGTTATCGCGCTGGTTGCGCTTATCAACAAAACCAAAATCGGTATGGCAATGAGAGCGGTATCGAAAGATTTTGAAACGGCACAGCTTATGGGCGTAAAAATCAACAGCGTTATCAGCATAACGTTTGTAATCGGATGTGCGCTCGCGGCAATCGGCTCGATTTTGTACTTCACGCCCCGTCCGCAGGTTTATCCGCTTTCGGGTTCGCTCCCGGGCTTAAAATGCTTTGTTGCGGCGGTTTTCGGCGGCATCGGTTCAATTCCCGGCGCGCTTGTCGGCGGATTTTTAATCGGACTTTGCGAAACCTTTATCAAGGCAGGAATTTTCTCGGAATTTTCCGACGCATTCACATTTGTAATTTTGATTGTCGTGCTTTTGTTTAAGCCGACGGGACTGTTTGGCGAAAAAGTAACGGAGAAGGTGTAGAATATGACAAAACAAACAAAAAATATTATTGCCGCACTAATTTTGGCGGTTGTAATTTCGGGCTTTGTGCTTTATGCGGGTCAGCTGCCTACAACCTCTATGCTCCGCACATCGCTCCAAATGGGCGTTATATACGCACTGCTCGCAGTGTCTATGAATATGCTCAACGGCGTAACGGGACAGTTTTCGCTGGGACTTGCAGGTTTTATGACGCTCGGCGCATATACCTACGCGGTGCTCACAATTCCCGTGTCGGTTAAAGACAACGTTTATTACCTCTACGGCGTGGCAAACTGCCTCAAAAACGTTCAGCTTCCGATAATTCCGGCGCTTATCATCGCAGGACTTGTCGCGGCATTCTTTGCGTTTTTGATAGGTATGCCCGTATTAAGGCTTAAAAGCGACTATTTTGCAATCGCAACGCTCGGATTTGCCGAGGTTGTGCGTATCGTCACCGCAAGCTCGTGGCTCAACAAGGTGACAAACGGCTCGCTCGGTCTTAACAGCATACCGAAATTCAATTCGTATTACGCAATTTTCATTGTTGCGATTATCTGTATCGCGATAATGTTTTTAATCAAAAATTCCACCTACGGCAGAGCGTTTAAAGCAATACGCGACGACGAAATCGCAGCCGAGGCAATGGGAATAAATTTGCAGAAACACAAAATTTTATCGTTTGTAATAAGCTCGTTTTTCGCAGGTATCGGCGGTGCGCTCCTCGCTATGTATCTTAAGGCGATTTCCGCAACAACGTTTACCCTCGCAACCGCAACCTATTACATTCTCCTTATGGTTGTAATCGGCGGTATGGGAAGTTATTCGGGCAGTATCATAGCGGCGTTTCTGGTTATCTTCGCAAAAGAATGGTGGCTCAGAGGACTCGACAAACCGCTCATCATTTCGGGCGTGCAGATTCCTCTTTTGCGTTCGGGCTTCAGAATGGTTATATTCTCGCTCATTTTGATGATTGTCGTTCTGTTCTTCAGGCAAGGGCTTATGGGCGACAACGAGCTGACGCCGGACTTTATAAAGTCGCTTTTCAAACGAAAGAAAAAAGCAAACAAACTTGAGGAGGTACAGAAATAATGGCAGAAAATGTACTTCACATAGAAAATATAGTAATGCAGTTCGGCGGTGTCGTTGCGGTAAACGACTTCACGCTGGACATTAACAAAGGCGAAATCGTGGCGCTTATCGGCCCCAACGGCGCAGGCAAAACCACCGCTTTCAACGTTATCACGGGCGTTTACGCTCCCACAAACGGCGCGGTGTATTTTAACGGCAAGCGCATTATCGAAAACCACCCTCACGGCAAAATGAAAAAGCTTTACAAGGGCGGAAATTTGGGAAAATACAAGTCGGTAATCGAGCCGACGCCCGACAAAATCACGCATCTGGGCATTGCGCGAACGTTCCAGAATATCCGCCTTTTCAAAAATATGACGGTTTTTGAAAACGTTCTTATCGCAAAGCATTTAAAGCGTACGTCAAACATCTTTTCGGCAACGTTCCGCTTAAACGCTAAAGAAGAGGCGCGTCAGCGCAAAGAAGTTATGAAGCTTTTGGACATTCTCGGTCTTTCGTCGGTTAAGGACGAAAAAGCGACAAATCTTCCCTACGGAAAACAGCGCCATCTTGAAATTGCACGCGCGCTCGCAACCGAACCGAAACTTTTGCTTCTCGACGAACCGGCGGCAGGTATGAATCCGCAGGAAACCGAGGAACTTACCGCGTTTATCGGCAAAATCCGCTCGGAATTCGGGCTTACAATTCTTATGATTGAGCATCATATGGACTTGGTTATGGATATTTCGGACAGAATTTACGTTCTCGATTTTGGAAAACTCATCGCACAGGGCACGCCCGACGAGGTGCAGAACAATCCGAAAGTTATCGAGGCATATTTGGGGGTGAGCGACGATGCTTAAAATTAACGATTTACACGTTTCGTACGGCGGAATACGTGCAATCCGCGGTGTGAGCCTTGAAATTCCCGACAAAGAAATCGTTACGCTTATCGGCGCGAACGGTGCGGGAAAATCGACAACACTGCGCTCGGTTGCCGGTCTTGTAAAACCCGATTCGGGTTCTATTGAGCTGGACGGCAAAGAGCTTGTCGGCAAAAGCCCCAACGAAATAATCACGCACGGAATTGCGCTCGTTCCCGAGGGCAGACGCGTTTTTGCAAACCTCACCGTGCTTGAAAACATCAAAATCGGCGGTTATCTGCGCAAAGACAGCCTTGATGAGGACATTGAAAAAATGTACAGCCTTTTCCCGATTTTGAAAGAAAGAAACTGGCAGCTCGCAGGTACGCTTTCGGGCGGTGAACAGCAAATGCTCGCCGTTGCGCGCGCGCTGATGAGCAAACCGAAAATCATTATGATGGACGAACCGTCGCTCGGTCTTGCACCGCTTATAGTGCGCGATATTTTCGACATTATAAAGGAAATTAACAAACAGGGAGTAACGGTGCTTTTGATTGAGCAGAACGCGAATATGGCGCTGAAAATTGCCGACAGAGCATACGTTATGGAAACGGGAAAAATCACAATGAGCGGTACCGGCGCGGAACTTCTCGCCGACGAGGGAATAAGAAAAGCATACCTCGGAAAATCCGCAAAATAAGTAAAAAAATTATCGGGACGGTAAAGCCGTCCCGATTTTTTATATACAAAATTAAACAAATTATAAAACAAACATTTACCGCGTCAAACCGTCTTGTGTATATTGCCGTTCAGCCTACGGCAAACGTTTGTCGCCGACCGAGCCGGCAGGCGAGAGCGCTGCCTTCTGCGGAGCAAAAATTTTCTAATGTCCGAGCGGTTTTTTCTCCATAAATTCTTTCTCTACTGTGAGGTCGGCGTGTAAAAGCACCCCGAACACCACGGCGAACGGAATAACCGTCACCCAAATTGCGCGTCCCGAAAAAATGTTGCAGAAAACCGTGCCGATAACCGCACCGGCTATAAAGAAAACCAGCATTTTTGAATGTTTCGACAATCTCTCGCGGTGCGATTTATTCTTCGTTTTAAGATGTTTCAATTCTTTCGCGAGTCCCACGCCGATTTGACGTATATGATTTGTCGCAAACGTCGTTGCCATAGGCACGCCCTCCGCCTGACGGAACGTGTTATACTGCATTGACGCGATAAAATTTATCATAATCTGCGAAATCTGCACGGGATACGAATCGGGGATAAATCCCAGCACCAAAACCGCCAGAATTTCAATCGCGATAAGGAGTGTATCCCAGCGTATCAGAAAATTGTGCTTTACCAAATTCGGCAAAAGCTCCGACACAAACGCGCCGAAAAGATACGCCGAAATCGGGATTAAATAATAAAGCGCTTTGCTCCAGTGCCCTGCGCCGAGCGCAAGTCCCATCAGCACCACGTTGCCCGTCTGCGCGTTGCAGAAAACGTTTCCGCGAAGCAAATATGTATACGCGCCGAAAAATCCCGCAACGGTCATAAGCGTGTAAAAAACCCAGTTTCTCTCGCACGTTAAATATACCAGTTCTTTTTCGTATTCCAAGCCTTCGTTTTGCATATGCACCCTCCCGACTGTCTTTTTCTACGATATTGTATCATAATTTTTTTGCAAAATCAACCCTTGCACCGTACAAAATTTTGTGATATAATCATCGGTCTTAACTTCACGCGGATCTCTTTCCCCGTTTCCGAAACGCTTTCGGGCGGTATCGGACTTATCATCTGCGCAAAAACGGTGAAAAACCGGAAGAAAAACAAAACAATCGTCAAATAGCACAAAATGTAAAAATTTTATAAAAAACTCTTTTATTTTTTCCGATATAGTGATATAATAAATAAATATGATATTATCAGGCATTTTGCAGGCAAAATAAAGGGTGGGTGAAAATACCTTGGAAAAATTTGTAATAAACGGCGGAAACGCGCTTTGCGGAACCGTTGATATTTCGGGCGCAAAAAACGCAGCCGTTGCAATCATTCCGGCGACTATTTTAATTGAGGACGAGTGTATTATCGAGAACGTTCCCGATATTCAGGACGTCCGCATTATTTTGGATATTCTTTCTTCACTGGGCGCAAAAGTTGAAAAAATCAGCGCAAACACCGTAAAAATCGACGCTTCAACCTTGAATACATACATTGCGGAAAAGGAAATGGCGTCAAAAATGCGTGCGTCGTACTATCTTCTCGGCGCGCTTTGCGGACGTTTCAAAAAAGCAGCCGTTCCTCCTCCGGGAGGCTGTAATTTCGGCATACGTCCGATAGACCAGCATATAAAAGGCTTTGAGGCATTAAACTGCAAAGTTGAAATAAAGCACGGCAGTATCAACGTTGACGGTGAAAACATAAAAGGCGGTCAGGTTTATTTCGACGTTGTGAGCGTCGGCGCGACAATCAACCTTATGCTCGCGGCGGTGCGCGCACCCGGCGTCACCGTTATGGAAAACGCGGCGAAAGAACCGCACATTGTTGACGTTGCAAACTTTTTAAATTCAATGGGCGCAAACATAAAAAGCGCCGGAACAGACGTTATCAAAATCACGGGCGTTGAAAAACTTCACGGCGGAACATACGGCGTAATTCCCGACCAAATCGAGGCGGGAACGTATATGTTCGCGGCGGCGGCAACGCGCGGAGATGTCACAATAAGAAACGTAATTCCCAAGCATCTTGAGGCGATTACGTCGAAATTTATCGAAATGGGCGTGGACGTTACCGAGGGCGACGACGAAATACGCGTGTGCGCAAAAGGAAATCTCAACAAAATCAACGTTAAAACCCTGCCCTATCCGGGATTTCCCACCGACCTCCAGCCTCCGATGGTTGCGCTTTTGACCACCGTAAACGGCACGAGCATTGTCACCGAAAGCGTGTGGGATTCGCGTTTTCAGTATGTTGCGGAACTTGAAAAAATGGGCGCGAAAATCACGGTTAACGGCTCGGTTGCGGTTATCGAGGGCGGTCACGCGCTCACCGGTGCGGACGTTAAATCGACCGACCTTCGCGCAGGCGCGGGAATGGTTATCGCGGCGCTTTGCGCAAACGGCACAACCGAGATTTTAAACGTTTATCATATCGACAGAGGATATGAAAATATTATAGAAAAACTCACAAGCTTGGGAGCGGATATTAAAAGAACAGATGATTAGGTTTATAACATTATTCAGCGGCAGCAGCGGAAACGCAACGCTGATTTCAGGCAGAGAAACAAACATTTTAATAGACGCCGGAGTAAGCTGTGCGAAAATATGCGCGTCGCTCTCGGAACTCGGAATTTCGCCGAACGAGCTTGACGCAGTACTTATAACCCACGAGCACAGCGACCACGTAAACGGAGTGCGCGTGCTTTCAAAAAAGTTTAACATTCCCGTTTACGCAACAGAAAAAACGCTTGGCGCAATGAATTTGTACGACGTTTACGCGCACAATCAGCGCGCGGTGAAATCGGGCGAGCGGTTTGAAATACGCGAATTTGAAATTTTTCCTTTCTCCATTCCGCACGACGCGGCGGACCCCGTGGGATACAGCGTTCTTGCCGAAAACAAACGGTATACCGTCGCGACCGACCTCGGACACATAAACGAACGGCTTTTAAAATGCCTTTGCAAAAGCGAGGTTGTTTTGCTTGAGTCAAATCACGACGTGGAAATGCTGAAAAACGGTCGTTATTCCTACCCTTTGAAAAAGCGTATTCTGTCCGATTCCGGGCATCTTTCAAACGAAAACGCGGCGTGGACGGCGACACAGCTTGCAATGTGGGGAACGGGCAAAATCATTTTGGGACATCTATCAAACGAAAATAATACGCCGAGCCTTGCATACGAGGCGTCGCACAGTATGCTGTGCAAAAACGGCGCGCAAATCGGGGGCGACGTGATATTAAAAGTCGCGCCGAGGAGCGGAATTTTGGAAATATAACAAAACACGGAAAGGGGTTTTAAAATGAGTACATACGAAATTGCACAAAGAATAAGGGAACTTCGCGAAGTGTGCGGGTACACCGAGGAACAACTCGCAGAAGAACTTGGAGTTGACGCCGAAACATATAAAGACTATGAAAAAACGGGCGACAACATTCCGATAAGTGTGATTTACGAAATCGCGAATAAATTTAAGGTGGATTTCACCGAAATCGTCACGGGTGTGAGCGCAAAGCTCGACACTTATCACCTTGTGCGAAACGGCGAGGGACGCGACGTTGACCGTTATCCGGGCTACCGTTTTTCCGACCTTGCGTATAAATTCAGCCGTAAAATTATGCAGCCCCTTCTGGTTACTCTCGACCCGTCGGATAAGCCTGCCGCGCTTGTTTCGCACGCAGGTCAGGAGTTTAATATGGTGGTTGAAGGCTCGATTGCAGTCGTCATTGAGGATGAGGAACTCATCCTGAAAAAAGGCGACACAATCTATTTTAACCCGAACTTAATGCACGGACAAAGATGTGTCGGCGACAAAAAAGCTGTTTTTCTTACAATAATTGCCGAATAGAAAAGGACGTGTTAAATAATGCTTCTTACAAGATTTTTACCGAGAATAGAATTTAATTCATACAAGGATTTTAAAGAAAACTACACGGTCAACGTGCCCGAAGATTTTAATTTCGGGTTTGACATCGTGGACGCGTGGGCAAACGAAGAACCCGGCAAAAAGGCGCTCGTTTGGTGCAACGACCACGGCGAGGAAAAAACATTTACCTTTACCGATATTAAAAAACTTTCAAATAAAACCGCCAACTTTTTAAAAAGCCTCGGCATAAAAAAAGGCTCGGTGGTTATGCTTATTTTAAGGCGCAGATGGGAATATTGGATTTGCGCGTCGGCACTGCACAAAATCGGCGCAATTCTTATCCCCGGTTCGCTCCAGCTCACAAAAAAAGACATAGTTTACCGCGCAAATGCGGCGAAAATCAGCGCCGTTATCTGCGTTAACGACGATTTTGTTATAAATCAGGTAAACGAGGCACAGCCTCTTGCGGAGAGCTTGAAACATAAAATTGTTGCTGGCGAAAAACGTGACGGATACCTTTTCTTAAACGAAGAAATCGAGAAATTTTCCGACGTTTTCGACCGTCCGACAGGCGCGGACGCGACGAAAGTTACCGATAAAATGCTGGTATATTTCACGTCGGGCACAACCAAAGAGCCGAAAATGGTTGCGCACGATTTTTCCTATCCGCTCGGACATATCGTGACCGCAAAATACTGGCAGCAGGTGCAGGAAAACAAGTTACATATGAGCGTTTCCGACTCGGGCTGGGCAAAATTCGGCTGGGGTAAAATTTACGGTCAGTGGATTTGCGGTGCGGTTATTTTTGCCTATGATATGGACAAATTCGTGCCGTTGAAGCTTTTGGAGGTTATTTCAAAATACAAAATCACCACCTTCTGCGCGCCCCCGACAATGTTCAGATTTATGCTCCAGGAGGACGTTACAAAATTTGATTTATCCAGCATAAAACGCTGTTGTATTGCCGGCGAACCGCTTAATCCCGAGGTTTTCAGACAGTGGTACAACCTCACGGGACTGAAGCTTGCCGAGGGTTTCGGACAGAGCGAATCGAGCGTTATGCTCGCAAGCTTTGAATGGTTCGACCCCATTCCCGGTTCAATGGGCAAGCCGTCACCGCTCTATGACATAAAACTTGTCGACAACGACGGAAATGAGCTCGGCGACGGCGAAGAGGGCAGAATTGTGGTTGACAATATCGACAAAAAAATGCCCGTCGGACTTTTTAAAGGTTATTTTATGGACGAGGAGCTTACAAAAGAGGCGCTCGGCGGTAAGTTTTACGACAGCGGTGACGTTGCGTGGCGCGACTCCAAGGGATATTACTGGTTTGTCGGCAGAAGCGACGACGTTATAAAATGCTCGGGCTACCGCATAGGACCTTTCGAGGTTGAGTCGGCGCTGATTGAGCACCCCGCGGTTGTGGAATGTGCCATCACCGGCGCGCCCGACCCGATAAGAGGTCAGGTCGTTAAGGCAACCGTCGTTCTGGCAAAGGGATATATCCCGTCGGACGAGCTTGTGAAAGAACTTCAAAATCACGTTAAAAAGGTCACCGCGCCTTACAAGTATCCGCGGATTATCGAGTTTGTGGACGTTCTTCCCAAAACTCTCGGCGGAAAAATCAAAAGAGCGGAAATAAGAAAGAAAAATCACGAGGCATAAAAAATGAGCGCAAAAAATTTGATTTACAATCATTTTTTTAAAAAATTTGAAAACCGAAAAATCGGAAACGTTGGCTGTGAACTTGAATTTCCGCTTGTTAACAAGTCGGGAAGCGACGTTGACAAAGCCTTTGCGCGCGGTATTTTCGACTATTTTTCCAACCGCGGTTTCAAGCGTGCCGAGGACGAGGGATACTTTTTTGAAAACGCGCACGGCGACGTGATTTCGTTTGACAATTCATACAATAATTTTGAATTTTCGCTTTGCTACGGCAACAATCTGTGCGAAATCAAAAAGCGTTTCGACGAATATTTTGCCGAGGCGCAAAACTATTTTTCGCGCGAAAATTATGAACTTATCGGGCGCGGAACAAACCCGAACAAAAGCACAATTTCGCAAAACAGAGCAGAATTTTCCACATACAATATGGTGGACGATTTTTTGAAAACCTACGGAAAAGACACAAAATTCCCCGATTTTCCGGCATATCTCTCGTCGGTGCAGACGCATCTCGACGTTGATTTGCAAACTCTCCCGACGGCGTACACATATTTTGCAAAGCTTGATTTTGTGCGCGCAATTTTGTTTTCAAATTCGCCCGATTTTGACAAAAAAGGTTACCGCTGTTACCGCGATTTTTTGTGGGAACAGAGCGCATTTTCAAAGTGCAGCAACATCACGGGCAAGGTAGACGCGGAGTTTGAAACCGTGGATGCGCTTGTCGGATATTTTCTTGAAAAAGATATGTTCAACCGCAAACGGGACGGAAAATATGAGATTTTTGCGCCCGTCAACATAAAAGAATATTTTGAAAACGAAAAGTACGGCGCAAAAGGTGACGACATTGACTGCTACTTATCGTTTAAAAACGTTGAAATTACCGCGCGCGGAACGCTTGAGGTGCGCAGTGACTGCACACAGCCGCTTAATTCGTCGTTTGCACCGTGTGCGTTCAACCTCGGGATTTTGTGCAATCTTGACGCGGCAATCTCCGACGTTGACGGATTTTTCGATGAAAATTCCATTGCGATGTCCAACACCGAACTGCGGAATATTGTTGTCAGCGGAAAAAAACTCAACAAAATCTGCGATGAAGATATTTTGTCCGACTTTGTTTACGATCTTGTGGAAATCGCCGCCGAGGCGCTTGAAAAGCGCGGTTTAGGCGAAGAAAAACTCATCGAACCGCTGTATAAACGCGCGGTGACGCTAAAATGTCCGGCAGATGCCGAATACAACAACCAAAATGACACATTTTGACATAAAACAATTTTGAATACAGAAGGAATTACAATGTCCGAACTTATACAAAACAAAGAAAAATTATCAATGGACGCGCGCGTTCTGTCGTATCAAACCGACCGAAACGCACTGCTCAAACCGTCTTACGCACTGCGTTTTATGCAGGAGGCGGCGGCAGAGCACACCGATAAATTCGGTTACGGCACGCGCGTTTTATATGACGACAAAAAAATGTTTATCCTCATTTCGGTGAGCATAAATTTTGAAAAAATGCCTTTTTTGAACGACAATATTTTTGTGGAAACCTGGAGCTGCGGTCAAAAAGGCGTGCTTTTCACCCGTCCCGGCAGAATTGCGGACAAAAACAGGCAGACTTTGTGCATTTATTCGTCCAAGTGGGTGCTTGTGAACACCGAAACGCGCCATATTTTAAAGCCGAATGAGGTCGGCGATTTTAACGTTGTTTTGTGCGGTGAAAAATACGACCTGCGCGACAGGAAAATCCCGCTGCCAAAGGAAATGAAGCTTGCGGGAGAGCGCGAAATCAGGTATTCCGACATTGACTACAACAACCACGCGAACAACTGCGCGTATGCCGATTTTGTGCTGGATTTTATCCCGTGCGATATGGCAAAAAAGCGCGTTGACAAGCTGGATATTTATTTTCATTCCGAGGCGCTTATGGGTGACAGACTCAAAATTTTCTGCGCCGAAAAGGACGGAATTTATTATTTCAAAGGCGAACACGAGCGCGGAATTTGCTTTGACGCGGCAGTTGAAGTTGCCGAAGTTTAAAAAATTTTAAAAAAAGTATTGACAAACGCAAATTTTGCGTTTATAATATCGTCAACGAGATAGATTAGAAAAGTTTAGTTTTAGTTTAAAAGAGTTTAGTTTAGGCGGAAAATCCGCACAGTTACAGGCAAATTGTATGCCTTGTTATTTATTATTTCCAAAAACTAAAACCGAACGGTGACTTTTCGTTCGGTTTTTTCTTATCTTCTCAAATAAATTTTAAAGGAGAAATCAAAATGACAAAAATTCCCTACAAAATCTATTTGACAGAGGACGAAATGCCTAAAAAATGGCTGAATTTGAGGGCGTTTATGAAAAACAAACCCGAACCGATTATCAATCCCGGGACAAAACAGCCGTGCACATTGGACGAATTGTCGCACATTTTCTGCACCGAGCTTGCAAAACAGGAGCTTAACGTAACCGACAAATATATCGAAATTCCCGAAGAAATTCAGTCCTTTTACAAAATGTACCGCCCCTCGCCTCTGGTGCGTGCGTACAATCTTGAAAAAGCACTCGGCACGCCTGCCGAAATTTACTACAAATTCGAGGGCACAAACACGTCAGGCTCGCACAAGTTAAATTCCGCGGCGGCACAGGTTTACTACGCGAAAGAACAGGGCATCACCAAGCTCACCACCGAAACGGGAGCAGGTCAGTGGGGCACGGCGCTCTCTATGGCGTGCGCGTTTTACGGCGTGGATTTGAGCGTTTATATGGTTAAAGTTTCGTCGCAGCAAAAGCCGTACCGCAAGGCGGTTATCGAAACCTACGGCGCGAAAGTTATCCCCTCGCCGTCCGACACCACCGAGGTTGGACGCAAAATTCTTGCGGAAAATCCCGAAACGGGCGGTTCGCTCGGCTGTGCAATTTCGGAGGCTACCGAAGTTGCAATGAAAACCGAAAACTGCCGTTATGTTCTCGGCAGTGTGCTCAATCACGTTTTGATGCACCAGTCGGTTATCGGTCTTGAGAGCAAAACCGCGCTGGACAAATACGGCATAAAACCTGATATTATCATAGGCTGTGCCGGAGGAGGTTCAAACCTCGGCGGACTTATTGCACCGTTTATGGCGGAAAAAATCGAGGAAAAAAATGACATTAAATTTATCGCGGTTGAGCCTGCGTCCTGCCCGTCGCTCACGCGCGGAAAATACGCGTACGATTTCGGCGACACCGGCAAGCAGACACCGCTTATGAAGATGTATACGCTCGGCAGCGGATTTATGCCGTCGCCCAACCACGCAGGCGGTTTGAGGTATCACGGAATGTCCACCGTCATTTCAAAGCTTTACGACGAAGGATATATCGACGCGGTGTCGGTTGAGCAGACCAAAGTTTTCGACGCGGCGGTTATGTTTGCAAAAACCGAGGGCACGCTCCCGGCGCCCGAGTCGTCGCACGCGATAAGAGCCGCGGTTGACGAGGCATTAAAGTGCAAAAAAACGGGCGAGAAAAAGACAATTTTGTTCGGTCTTACCGGCACGGGATATTTTGATATGAGCGCATATCAGTCGTATTTAAACGGCACAATGACCGATTATATTCCCACCGATGAGGAACTTCAGAAAGGCTTCGACACTCTTCCCGAGATGTAAAAAAAGGCGACTAATTTTTAACAATTTGCAATACAAAAGGCGGTTTTAGCCACTCCTCAATAAGAAAGCATTGGTTTTGAAGCCGTATTTTAAATTCATACTACGTCAAAAACCTGCCATATGCGTCAGCATAACGGCAGGTTTTATTTCTTGTCTGAATTGTAAAATCCGATATTCAAAACTGCTCTGCACCTTAAAAACAAGATTTTTTGATGAATTTCAAGGCAAAAAAGTGAGTAATCCTGACGGATTGCGGGCTTTTTTAACGCAGAAAGGCGCGAAAAATATGTTTTTAAGGCAATGTTGTCTTATCGAGGAGTGGCTTTAGCCGCCTTTTTCTTTTTTACCTTTTTCCGATATTTATGCCGACAATACCGCCGATTGCACCGAAAACGAACGCCGAAACGAGCGACAGCGCAAAACGCAGACCGAAATCCGCACCGGTGTATACAAGCTCGCCGATGACCGTTAAAAGCGCGCGGTAGATGACCGCGCAAATTCCGCCGTGCAAATATCCGCGCGACTGTGCGTTTTTTGCCGAAAGCACACCGCATACAAAGGCGCATATTGCGTTTACAACCCCCACTGCGGTTTTTGAAAAGTCCTCGTTAAACGGCGTATATGTAACAATCAGCGCAAGAATAAACAGCACAACAAGCGCCAGAAGATACGAAAATCCCACCGCGAAAAGTACGGTTTTAAGGCGCGCTCCGCCGTTTCCCTCCGCAGATGCAAATTCAATTTTTTTCAAAAAAATCACCCCGAATAACCTTTATATTACAAGCTTATTCGGGGTTTTGCATTTTAATTACAAATTTTTACGCTTCGTAAGGTTTGATAACCTCTTTAACCGCCCATTTTTCGATTTTGATGTGGGACACGTCCGCGCCCATACCCGACTCGATGATGAGCTTGTCGTCTTTTATCGCGGTGATTTTGCCGTGAATACCGCCGATTGTAAGAATTTTATCGCCGACGGTGAGCTGGGAAAGCATTTCTTTAACAAGCTTGTCCTTTTTTCTCTGCGGTCTTATCATAATAAAATATAATACCACAAGCATAATAACGGGCAGAGCGAATGCGGAAATAAGGCTTCCGCCTGTTGCCGCCGCGCCGTTTGCCGCTGTTGCGGCCGGTTCTGCGAATACTGTTTCAAATAACATTTATAGCACCTCGTTTTTTTATTGGTAGTAAATATTATACAGTATATTTTTATTTTTTGCAATAGTTTTGACAAAATTATCCGTAATTTTTAGGTTTTATGTAAAGGGGCGCATTTGCAATCCCGATTTTAATTTTTAAATTATCTTGTCATATCAAAAACATAAAATTTGTTATTTTTTAGGTTTGCTCCGCTTTTCCCCGCTTTTAGCGTAAAAGCGGTGCCTGCGGAGCAAAAGAAAAAATAACGATAACCTATTTTTGATATGAAAAGACAATTCAAACCTTACAAACTGCAAAAGAGGGGTAACAGGGGAACCGTCCCCTCGCCCCTCTTTCCCTTTTCCACAAAAAAATCGTACATTTTTGTGACTATCATACAAACATTTTAATATGGCTTGATAAAAAATTATCAATTCTTGATATATCAAATTAAATATGTTATTATATTATTCGTGATATGATTAAATTAAAAAAATAACATAAATCTTCAATTTTTAATGAAAGGACTAACAAAATGAAAATTGCAGTATGTATAAAACAGGTGCCCGACACAAACAAAGTCGAAGTTGACCCCGTGACGGGCGTGCTGAAGCGAAATGGCGTCGATTCAAAAATGAACCCGTACGACCTGTACGCACTCGAAACCGCGCTCCGCTTAAAAGAACAGTACGGCGGTGAGGTGCGCGTTATCACAATGGGCCCTCCGCAGGCGGAGGCGGTGATATACGAGGCGTTTTCAATGGGCGTTGACGACGGGTATCTCATAACCGACCGTGCTTTTGCCGGTGCGGACGTTCTCGCGACAAGCCGTGCAATTTCGCAGGGTCTCAAAAAAAGCGGTGAATTTGACATAATCATCTGCGGAAAGCAGAGCACAGACGGCGACACCGCGCAGGTCGGACCCGAAATTTCGGAATATTTATCCCTTTCGTCGGTGACGAACGTTACCGAAATTATATCTGCCGACGCGAAAAGCATAACTGTGAAACGGACCCTTCCCCTCGCGGTCGAAACAGTGAAACTCGCCTTTCCGTGCCTCATCAGCGTGGAAAAAGACATCTACATTCCGCGTCTGCCGTCGTATCTCAAAAAGCAGGCAACCAAGGACAGGAAAATCACATTGTTTACGCTCGGTGATTTTGATGACACCGACCCTATGCACTACGGTTTGAACGGCTCGCCGACACAGGTTCAGCGCATTTTTCCGCCCGAAGTGAACGACAAGCGCGAAATGTGGCAGGGCGAAAGCGGTGAAATTGTAAGCAAATTCGCCGGCAAACTCAAAGAGCTGAAGTTCATATAAGGAGAGAAAAAAATGGCAAAAATTGTTTTTCATAAAGATAAAATCACCGACGTTGAGGCTTTTGTAAGGCTGTGTCCGTTCGGCGCGCTCAAAGTTGAGGCGAGCGGAGAAATTTCTGCCGACGCGGGCTGTAAAATGTGCAAAATCTGCGTTAAAAAAGGCCTTGGCGGTGCGGCGCTTGTTGAGGAAGAACCCGTCGAAATTGTAGACAAAAGCAAGTGGAACGGAATTGCGGTTTACGTTGACCACGAGGACGGAAACATTCACCCCGTGACGTTTGAGCTCATCGGCAAGGCGCGCGAACTTGCGTCTAAAATCGGACACGAGGTTTACTGCGTGTTTATGGGAAGCGGAATAACAAATTCCGCCGACGAACTTTTGCATTACGGCGCTGACAAGGTTTTTGTTTACGACGACGAAAAGCTTAAAAATTACATATCCGAAACGTACACCGCGGTGTTTGAAGATTTTATAAACAAGGTTAAGCCGTCGGTGATTTTGGTCGGCGCAACCACCGTCGGACGCGAGCTTGCACCGCGTGTGGCGGCGAGGTTTAAAACAGGCCTTACCGCGGACTGCACCATTTTGGACATAAACGGCGAAACCGACCTTATCCAAATACGCCCGGCGTTCGGCGGAAACATTATGGCGCAGATTGTGACGCCGAACAACCGTCCCCAGCTTGCGACGGTGCGCTACAAGGTGATGAATTCACCCGAGCGGTCGGACGAAATCCACGGCGAAAAAATCATCTGCAAAATTGACGGCAGAAAGCTTGAAACCGCGACAGAGGTTCTTGAAATTTCGCCCAAAGAAAAGGTTAAAACCATTGAGAGCGCCGACGTTATCGTGGCGTTGGGCAGAGGTGTGAAGTCGAAAGACGACATCAAGATTTTTGAAAAGCTTGCAAATCTTCTCGACGGCGAAATTGCCTGTACCAGACCGCTTATCGAGGCAGGCTGGCTGGACGCAAAACATCAAATCGGTCTCAGCGGAAGAACGGTTCGTCCGCGCCTTATCATTGCGTGTGGAATTTCGGGCGCGGTGCAGTTTACCGCCGGAATGAACAATTCCGAATACATTTTCGCGATTAACAAAGACGAAAAAGCGCCCATTTTCAAGACTGCGCACTACGGCATCACGGGCGACATTTACGAGATTGTGCCGGCGCTTATAAAACGCATTGAGGAGGGCAGATAAAGTGGCAAAGTTTGACAAAAAAAATTATCTTGACATAGAAAAAATTATCCGCGACGGCGAGAGAGTGTTATACAAAGAGAACATCAACGAGGAATATTCGCACGACGAGCTCGGCAACGCTCACAGCGCGCCCGACATCGTTGTTAAAGCGCTCACAACCGAGGAGGTTTCGAGCATCGCGCGCTATGCGTACGAAAATGAAATTCCGCTCACCGTGCGCGGAAGCGGAACGGGACTTGTCGGCGCGTGCGTGCCTGTTTGCGGAGGCATTGTGCTGGACGTTTCGCAGATGAACAAAATTTTGGAGCTTGACGAGGAAAACCTCACAATCACGGTTGAACCGGGCGTTCTTTTAATGGAGCTTGCGCAGTTTGTCACCGAGCACGACCTGTTTTATCCGCCCGACCCGGGCGAGAAAACCGCGACAATCGGCGGAAACATCAGCACAAACGCGGGCGGTATGCGCGCGGTAAAATACGGCGTGACACGCGACTACGTACGTCATCTTGAGGTTGTTCTGCCCGACGGACGGATTGTGAATTTCGGCGGAAAAATCGTGAAAAACAGTTCGGGTTACGCGCTCAAAGACCTTATGGTCGGCAGTGAGGGCACGCTCGGAATTATCACAAAAGCGACGCTCAAACTTCTTCCTCTGCCGAAAAAAACGGTGAGTCTGCTCATTCCGTTTAAAAACATTTCAAAGGCAATCGGCACCGTGCCGAAGATTATCAAGGCGAAATGTATCCCCACCGCAGTGGAATTTATGCAAAAAGAGGTTATTGAAGACGCGGAAAGCTATCTCGGAAGTAAGTTCCCCGACTCCACCTCCGACGCGTATCTTTTGCTGAAATTCGACGGAAACAGCAAGGAGGAAATTGAAAATTACTATGACGACACCGCGAAAATCTGCCTTGAAAACGGCGCAATCGACATATTTATATCCGACACCGACGAGCGCGACGAAACGATTTGGAAAGCGCGCGGAGCGTTTTTGGAGGCAATCAAAAATTCTACTACCGATATGGACGAGGTGGACGTGGTTGTTCCGCGAAGTTCGGTCAACGAAATGGTGGAATTTTCGCACGCACTGCAAAAACAGGTCGGCGCGAGAATTAAATGTTTCGGTCACGCGGGCGACGGCAATTTGCACATTTACGTTTTAAAAGACGATTTGGGCGAACGCGAATGGGTGGAAAAACTCAATTCCGCAATGAACGAGATGTATAAAAAAGCGAAAGAGTTAAACGGCGAGGTGTCGGGCGAGCACGGCATAGGCTTTGCAAAAAAAGCGTATCTTGCGCGTTCGCTTGACAGTGCAAACATTGAGCTTATGCGCGGAATTAAAAAGGTTTTCGACCCGAAAAATATTTTAAATCCGAATAAACTGTTTTAGAAAACAAATTTTACCTCATAACAAAAACCCTGCATTTCTAATGATTTGCAGGGGTTTTTGCATAATAAAAACGCACTTCAGTTAGCCGAAGTGCGTTTTGTTATTTCAAAAATATTTCAAAAACATTATTTCGCCGACATTGCTCTGCCGAACATTGTAATTGCCTCAATGCGCGTAACCGTGTTCTGCGGTTTAACCGAGCCGTCGTCATAGCCTTTTATAATGCCTTTTTCAACCGCTTTTGCAATGTACGGCGCGGACCATTCAATTTTATCGGCGTCGGTAAATGCCGAAACATCCGCGTTTTCGTCAACCTCAATGCCGAACGCGCCGAGCAGAACCTTCACAAGCTCCTCACGCGTAATCGCGCCTTTCGGTTTAAACGTACCGTCCTCATAACCTTTCAAAATGCCTTTTTCAAAGCCTGCAAAAACGTACGCCGCCGCCCAGTCGGAAATCTCATCTTTATCGGCAAACGTAAGCTCGAAACTGTCGCTCAATGCGATACTCGCCGCCGAAACCGCAATTTTCACCGCTTCTTCACGAGTGAGCGCCGTGTCGGGATTGAGCATAACCTCGCCGTTTTCGTTTGTGCCTGCGCCCGAAATGATTTTCTTTTCAAACAAATCGTTTGCAAACGCGTATCCCCAGTGGTTTTTGTCAACATCGGCAAAATTGTGCAAAATCTCCTCGGTCTTTCCGTCGTCGGTCTTTGTGTCTGTGTTTTCGTCGGTTTTTACGTCGGTGTTCGTGTCATTTTTGCTGTCACCGCCCGATGCTGTGCCCGTACTTCCGCCTTTGGACGGTCTTGACGAACCGCCCGAAGTTGAACCGCCGTTGTTTCCGTTGTTGCCCGAATTATCGGAGTTGTCCGACTCGTCTGAACTGTCCGAGCCGTCCGACGCAACCGTAACTGTCAAATCGTCCGCGGCAAGACATCTGTTGTTCTGCGGATCGACCTCAACCGCACTTCTGATGTACGAATCTTCGAGATGAATTGTTGCCGAACCGCTTTTTACAGCCTCAAATTCAATCCAGATAAGTCTGCCGTAACCGTCCGCGTCCGCCTCAACGAACGGGTCCTGTGCTCCGGCAACCGACGTGTAGTTTATTTTCTGATTTTCCATATCTTTTGTAGAAATATTGGACGGTTTTTTGCTCGTATCGTAAAAATCAAATCCCGTAATTTTGAGATTGTCACTGCAATTTCCCACAATATGGAACGCGGTAACTTTTTCAATTGGTGTTGAGTCATTAAAATTTACCGCAATATTCACCTTAAATTTGTCGCCTACTTTAATATCGCCGTCGCCGTCACGCTCGATTTTTCCCGAAATTTTGGTGTAAGTGCCGTACGAATTATCGGCAAAAACCGTGCCGAACGCCGACAAAACCAAAACCAAAGCGAGAATTACCGACAAAAATTTTTTCATAATATCCTCCCTGTTGATGTTTATTTTAAAACTTCCGTTTGAAAAACAAAACCCGCAAAAGCGGGTTTTGTCAATCACATTAAACCAAAATTATTCGGTTAAGCTTTTGTAAATTTTAAGTGCGCGCTCAAACATAGCAAACGCTTCTTCTCTTGTAACCGACTGCGCAGGTTTAAACGTGTTGTCCTCGTAGCCCAAAACAATGCCGAGGCTAACCGCTTTCGAGATATAACCTGCCGACCAGCTGATTTCGTCAGCGTCAGCATATTTGATTTCGGGATTTTCGTCAACGCCGAAACCGAATGTGTTGATAATCATAGCAACAAGCTCTTCACGCGTAACATTGCCTTTCGCTCTGAACGTGTTGTCCTCGTAGCCTCTAACCATTTTGTTGGGGTGGTTTGCACCTGCCGCAACGTACGGAACAGCCCAGTCTGCAACGTCAGACGCGTCTGCAAAGTTGAGCGTTGCCGATGCGTCAACATCTAAACCGTAAGCCGAAACAGAGAGTTTTGCCGCTTCTTCTCTTGTGATAAGACCTGTCGGGCGAATGATAAGTTTGCCGTTTTCGTCTTTGCCGTAGCCGTCAACAAGACCCGATTTAACGAGCGCGTCAATCATATCGTGCGACCAGCGGTTCTTTTCAACGTCGCTGTATTCGCTGTCAGCGGTCGGCTGGTCGGGTTTAACCGGCTCACTGCCGTTAACAGTCGCCTCGATTGTGTAAACAACCTCTTTGCCGTCTGTACCTTTAACAGTGATTTCTTTCGGCTCGGTAAGGTCGAGTTTGTCGCCTTTTTTGTACGAAACCGAAACACCTGTGATACTTACGTTAAGCTCAATATCCGAAGCATCTGTGCCCTCGGGGAGCGTAATGCTGATTTTCTTCGTACCCTGGTCGATTGCAGTTTCTGCGCCGTCAACGTTTGCAACGGTTACTTTGTCAATCGATCCTGCCTTGCCGGGGTTGCGGACTGTGCCGGTCGGAACACGTTTTCCGCCGTCGTCGTTAACCTGATATGTTCTCTGCGAGAATACATCACCCGTTATTGTGAAATTGTCGCTGTCTGCTGCGTCAAACGCAGTTCTCACATACGAATTATCAAGCTTGATTGTGAGCAAACCCGTGCCGACAACTTCAAGTTCAAGCCAAATAAGGGTTGCATTGCTGTTTTCGTCAGCTTTAATCGCGTTGCCCTCTGTGTTGGGCATAACAACCGCGGTAAAATCAATGTTCTGATCCGCAGTTTTGCTGTTGTGTATCATTTTGTTAAGGTTTTTGTAGCCGTCGGGAATACCGTCCTGAATTGCAGGCGCAGTTCCGCCGATTTCGGTGATTGCCTCATCAGCCGCAAAACCCGAACCAACAATTTTAAGGTTGTCCGACGTTGTGCCGAGAAGGTGGAACGCAGTAACCTTGTCCTTTGAAACGCCTTTCAAGCTCGCGCCTATGTAAACCTTTATAATGTCGCCTTTCATAATGCCTTTTGATGCATTTGAAAGTGTACTTCCTGCCTCGTCGAGCGTGCCGAAACTGCCCAAAAGGGTGTATTTCGAATAGGAATTTTCCGCAAATACGCTGAACGAAAAAGCAGAAATAAGCACTGCAAATATCAAAGTTAAAGATATAACTTTTTTAGTATTTATCATATGTGTGTCCTCGCTTTTACCGATTGATATACTCTTAATAGTCCTTAAAGCGAGAGCAAAACTGCCCTCGCTTTAAGATATTCAGCTTTGATTTCCAAGCTTAATTACTTTAAAAATTGTACTGAAATTTTGCCGTTTAATCAGCAGAAATTATTCAACGATAAGACCTGCCGATGTGATTGTTGCGCCGAAGTATGTTTCAAATTCGTAAACCATTGTGATAATATCGTTAACGCTGATGTTTGCTTCGCCGTCTTTTGTGTAGAGGTCGCAGTTTACATTTTCTGCAGCAGCCTGACCGATTTTTGCAACGAGGTCAGCGTAATCTTTTGCATTGATGGATCCGTTTCCGTCCACATCGCCTGCATAGATAGCTTCTCTGCCTGTTGCACTGCTTGTAACATTCATAGTGTTTGTTTCGCTGTCGTATATAACTTTAATTTCAACTTCAGCTTTTGTATAACCCGGAACGTCTACCGAAACCTTGTATACACCTGCCTCAACTTCGAGGTCTTTAAGCTCAACTTTCTTTTCGGTAACAACAATGTTTTCTGCAGGAACCGTTACAACATCTGTGCCTTTTGTAACTTTCAAGCCTGCTTTAAATTTGTCTTTTGCAGATGTAACGTCACCAAGTGTCTTAATGTCGAACGATGCATTGATTTTTGCAGTTGTGGGAACAACAACCTCCGTTACGATGATTCTCTCCTCATCGCCTGTGAATGACGGAAGATTTGCAATGTCGTCGCCCTCAACGGTTGTAAGTTTAAGCGTCTCAACCTTAACTACAATTTCAGCATCTTTATCAGCAGCAGCTTTAATTGTAAACGTACCGAGTACGTCTGCAGCTGTTCCGCCGGCATTTCTTATAACAGTAACAGTGCCGTTTTCCATATCTTCACTATGCTTATCGTAACCTGCCGCCGGTGTAAAGCTTACAAGTGTACCTGTACCTGTACCCGTGTTAGCAGAGATTTTAATCACAGCCGCGTAAACTTTGTTTGTGCCAAGACCTTCAACGCTGATTGCAGCATTAAAGTCTTCGCCTTTGTTTACTGTACCTGCAGGAGAAAGTGTAATTTTAGCGTTAGCGCTTATACCTACTGCAACAGCAAATTCTTTGTATGCGTCAGCAACACTTATGCATTTTTCCGAATATGTGATTTTGACTGTTTTGTTGTTCGCGTCAACTGTATCAATAGCAACAGTGTATTCGTCTGCCGGCAATGCACTCTGTTCAGCGCCGTCCAAAACGTTGTTTACATATTTGTCAGCAACGATTGTGAGCGCGCCTTTGATAGTTTCGTCAGTCGCGCCTGCAGGGAACATTCTTGTAGACATTGTCGCTCTAACATTTCTGTATTCGATAACATCTTTGAGTGTAATTGTTGCAGTAACAGTTTCACCTTTGTACGGTTCGCCGGCTTTGAGTGTAACAGTAACAAGACCTGTTGATCTTTCGATAACAACGCTCTCGAAGTTAGCAGGAGCAACTTCTTCAGTTCCGATTTTAGAACTGTTTACATATTTGTCAGCCTTAACTGTCATTTTACCTTTGATGTCCTCATCGGTTGCAGTTGCTAAAAATGTTGTGTTTCCGCCTTCAAACTCGATAACATAATCTTTATATTCGATTGTGTCGGGAGTTACACCAAAGATAAGTTTACCGTCTAAAGGAGTAAGCTCTTTTTCTGCAAATTCGCCTTTGAGTGTAACTGTAACGTAACCGTTTTCAGTAACATTTGCCGGATTGCCGTAGATTTCAACGTCGTAATCCGTGCCGAGAGTCAAAGTAATGTTATCTGTTTTAATAACGCCCTGTGTTTTTGTTGCAGTAACCTTAACAGCCGCTTTTACTGTTGCTGCGTCGGTATTGTTTGCAAATTCAGTAGTTGTAAGTTCAGCCTTTACATTAGAATAATCAACAGGAACGTCTGTAAATCCTAATGTGATAGATTCTATATTCGCACCTTTGAAGTAAACAAAAATGGAAACTTCATTAGAGGTCGCAGATCTGCCAATGTTAACATGTCCTTTATCAGCCGGAACAGCTACAACTTCCTCGGTCGCAACACCGTCAACTGTCTTTTTGCCGTAAACTACGAAAGCATTTTTCAAAGTTGTATCATCAAGATATTTTGCGTCATAAGCAGTTTCAACTCTTCCGCCTTCTACCTTGGCACCGTTAAATTCAACGTGATCATATGTGTAATCTACCACAGCTTCGGTAAGCTTATAAGTGAATGTAGCAGTTGCAGCCGCGCCGGTTGCAAGCACTTCGCCCTCGCCTACACCATTTGCAAAGTTGATTGTAAACTTGTGATTTTCGTGATCAAAATCAACTTTCAAATCAGCAATAATATTGTCAGTGCCCTGTGTACCGTCAACTGTTTTGACAACTGTAATGTCTTTCGCGATTGCATCTTCGAGGTCAGCTGCCGAAAGCTTGTGACTGTATTCTTTTGTTTCGTCAAATGTAGCCTTAAACGATACCTGTTTTTCAGCTGGTGTAGAACCGCCGATAGCAAGTCCGGTGTCTACAACAGTCACCTGTTCAACTATCGGGTCACCACTGCCTTCGCCTGTTTCAAAGTCAAAATCAATACCACCTATATCTATACCGCAACCCATTCCAGCGGATTCACCAGAATTTGTAAATTTAACAGTTCCGCTTGCACCGACTGTCAATTTATAAGTCGTAACTGCAAAACTCGTACTACCTGCCAAATCCATATACGAAGGATCAACACTTAACTCTTCGTAATTCGTTGGTGAATTGTAAGATCCACCACCTTCACTATCTAATCCTATGTAAATATTTGCACCATTTCGTGCGGAATTTATAGTATTGCCGACTGATGTGTCTCTAGCCAAACCCGCTATTGAAAAGCTACTAATATCCTCATCAATCGTTGCATTTTCAACTGCAAGGTTAACATCAAGCGAAGCAAAAGTTCCGCTCGGAACATTTGCAGTCACCTTTGCGTATACAACGCTGTTAGGTTCTGCGTTCTTAATTTCATTAGTAAGCGCACTATCAGAATAGTATGTAACAGTCAAATTTTCATTTCCAGTAACCGTAGGGAATCCCTCGCGCCCAGTCGCAAAAGCAGGAACAGCCATCATAGAGAAAACAAAAACTATTACCGTTACTAAACTGATAACCTTGTTAAAAGTTTTCATTAAGTTTTCCTCCTATAAAATGTTATTATATCATGCATCGGAGCAATTTCTAAGCTCTAATGCAAAATATTATGCAATGTTTATGCGCAAAATAAGATTGAGAAAACTCAATCTTATTTTGCAACTCAATATACCTTAACTTCAAGATTATTTGGACAGAGCCGAAATGGCTTTCTTTACTGCATTAAGGTCATTACTATTTACAACGCCGTCATCATTAGCGTCACCTGCAAGTCTCTTTTCAATAGCTATATATTCCCGTCCCTCTGTTACGAGGCTAACCATAGAATCGGAAACTGCAACATCTGTAATAATGGTATTAGCATAGTTTGTAACTTTATCAGCACTTAACAATGCAAATCTTACAACCACTCTATATGTGCCAGCAGGAACTTCTATTTCGAATTTACCGTCACTACCTGTAACTGCACTTCCAACGATATCTTTGCCACTTGTAATCAATACAAGCGCACCGGGAGCAAGATCGTACGCATTACCAACCGCTCTACGATATCTTACAACACCTGTGATACCTGTTTTTCCGCCCGGTGTAACATCGGGAGTGATTGTAACGCCTTCAACAGTACCAACAACTTTGTCGCCTACTTTAACAGTGAATGTATAAACATTTGTCGCTGTTTCTGTCTCTGTTACTGTGAACTCGCCTGCTGTGAGGTACGAAACTGTGCCGTCTAAAGTTTTCTTAACTTTAACCGCGCCTTTAGCAGCCTCAAGTGTTTTGTATACAGCAGTTTTGTCAAATTCTACAGCATATGTAGGTTCCGAAGGTGCAGGATCGTCAGCAAGGCTGATTTCCGTTGCGCCGGTTTCGCCTGCTTTTGTATAAGGAACAGCAGTTGTGATTTCGTCACCGCCTACCCAAACGTTAACGCCGGCAGCGCCTACCGCATTTGCTCTTACTTTAATGGGAGCAACATAGTCAGCAACAGTTTCGCCTGCGCCGATTGTAACCTGGTCAATAAAAATAATGTCATTGTTTGTTGCTTTTGCCGGTGTAACACCTGCTTTGAGAACAAGGATTGTAGCATCCTTTCCGCCTGTGTAACCGTCTACGTTAACTGTTAAATTTCCCGAAGTTTTGTCATAAGCAACATTCGAGAATGTCGGTGCGGCAAATGCCGAAACGGCAAAGAGTACCGCAATCATTGTGAGAGCCAAGGCTCTTTTGAAAATGTGTTTCATAATCTTTCTCCATCTCCTTTTTTAATTTTTAAAACTTTTCGTATAAAAGACACTGCAAAAAATAGTTATTTTTCAAAATCCCTCCTTTTTGCAAAACAGCTTTATAAGGATTTAAAGCCATTTTTCCAATTATACAAGTTAATTATAAAGCCAGCAGCGCGATTTTTCAATAGCTAATTAAAATAATTTTGTATTTTTGTGAGTTTACACAAATAATCACCGTGTTTTTGTGCATTTACTCCATAATGTCCTCCGCCGCCGCAGTCGCCGCCACCGCACCGTCCGCACACGCCGTAATTATCTGTCTGAGCGGTTTTTGGCAGATGTCGCCCGCCGCGTAAATTCCGCGCTGTGACGTGCGCATATTGCGGTCGACTATGATATATCCGTTTTCGTCGGTTTTGAGCGTGCCGGCGGTAAGAGAATTTGTCGGCACGGTGCCGACCGCAACAAACACCGCGTCGGTTAAAATATCGCGCACTTTGCCCGTTTTCACGTTTTTGACGCGCAGATTTTCCACAAAATCACCGCCCGAAATCTTTTCGGGAACGGTGTCGAAAATTATTTCGATTTTATCGTTTTTGCGGAGTTTTTCCGCATTGGAACGCGCCGCGCGGAACGTGTCACGGCGGTGAATGACATAAACTTTTTTGCACAAATTCGCAAGGTAGAGCGCGTCCTCAACCGCGGTGTCGCCTCCGCCGATTACGCACGCGGTTTTGTCACGGAAAAATCCGCCGTCGCACGTCGCGCAGTACGAAACACCCCGTCCGCGGAATTTTTCTTCGCCGTCTATGCCGAGATTACGCGGTTTTGCGCCCGTCGCGACGATTACCGCACGCGCGCTGTAAACATTCTTTTTGGTGGTGACTTCTTTTTTCGCGGTGTCAAGGCTTACGACGTCCTCAAATTTTATCACCGCGCCGAAATCTTTCGCCTGTTTTTCCATTTGCATACAAAGCGCCGCACCGCCGATTTTGCCTGTGCCGATAAAGTTTTCGACCTCGCTTGTGGTCGCCGCTTGTCCGCCGGCAAAAAGGCGCTCGAGAACAAGCGTTTTCAGCCCGGCGCGCGCGGAATAAAGCGCCGCGTTAAGCCCTGCCGGACCGGCTCCGATGATGATTATATCATATTTTTCCATATCAATTTCCCCTTGTGAAATTTTCGTCGGTAATTTTAAAATTTACGTTGCCGGACGTGTAAACACACCCGTTTTTATCCGCGATTACGCACTCAATGCCGTCCTCGGCGCGGACAATTTCAAGACCTTTTTCAACGCCGAGAACGCAGACCGCAGTAGCGAAAGCGTCGCATTTTTCGCTCGATTTGCCGATTATGCTCGCGCTTGCGACGTCGCTTTCGGCGCATTTTCCGTTGAGCGGACTGATGATGTGAATGTATTTTTTGCCGTCAAGCTCGGCAAAACGCTCGTATCCTCCGCTTGTGACAACCGATATATTTTTGCCCTCGATATAACCGAAATATTCACCGCGCGCGCCGTTCGGGTTTTGCAGTCCGATTTTTATGTTTTTTTCGCCAAGCGCATAGATATTTCCGCCGAGGTCGCAGATTGCGCTTTTCACGCGGTGTTTTTGCATAATTTGGGCGCATTTATCGGCGAGGTAACCTTTCGCGGCACCGCCGAGATCGATTTGCGCGCCGTTTTTGAGGCGGACGGAATTTTCGGAAATTTCAATGTTATCCGCGCCGATTTTCGGCATTGTTTCGGCAATTTCAGCCTCCGTCGGAACGCGCGTGAAATTTTTGATATTCCACAAATCGGCGAGCGGTTTCACCGTGATGTCAAACGCGCCGTCGGTTTCGGACGTGTAAATTTTCGCGTTTGAAACAAGGCGCAAAAGCTCGTCCGAAAGGGTGTTTTCGCCCGTTTCGTTAAGGCGCGAAATTTCGCTGTCCGATATATAGACACTGCTTTTTTGCTCAAAGTTTTTTATCTCGTCAAAGCACTCGGACACCGCTTTTTTCGCGTTAAATCCGCGAGCGGTGAGGGTGACGTATGTATCGAGCATAAATTTTGTTTCACTGCACGAAACATTTTGAGAAAAAACGGCGCCTGTTAAAATAAGCGCCGGCACAATGCAAAAAAGCAGAATTTTCTTTTTCATAAACGTAAAAACGCACACTCGGTGATGAGCGCGTAATTATCCTTTCGTATTTTTTCAAACTGCGAAAACGGAAGCGGATTTTGCCCTTTTCCCGCCTCAACCGTGAACGCAGGAAGCGAAAATTTGTCGATTACCCAGTCTTTAAATCCCGTAACCGAGGCAATTCCGCCGGGTTTTGCCGCCGTGTATCCGCTCACCTTTGCGAGTGCCTCGGCGGTGCGTTTGTATTTTGTATTGCCTGCAAAGTCGTAGTAAATTTCCTCACCCTGCGAATGAAAAGCGACCGAAATATCGAATTTTTCCTTTTCAAAAAGCGCTTTCACCGCTTGTGTTTCAGGTTCGGAAAACGGTTCTTCGCCCGAATAGCGCGTGTAATTCGCACCGAAAATGCCCATTTCGCGCTCCATTTTTTTGCCCTCGGCAAAAGACGCGTCATAATTGTGGTTGAGGTCGACGCCGTTCGCGTTTGCCTGCCACACTTTTTTGACGTTTCTGCCTCCGAGCGCACCTTTCACAACGCCGTACGCAGGCGAATTTTTCTTAATTCCGTTAATCACGAAATTCACGCCGTCGGGATTGACCATAGGCACGATGTAAAACGCCGCGCTTTGATAAAGTTTTAAAATGTTTTCACCGCAAAACTCGGTTTCGTCCTTGAGCGCCGCGGCATAATCGCACGCGTAGGACGCAAGCAGCGACGAGGTTATCCACTCGAGCGAATGGTGCGCGCCGTTTAAGAAAATTTTTCGTTTTCCCTTGCCGATGCGTATGCACAGAATGTCACGCCCGAGCACCGATTTTCCGCACGAAAATACGCTTGCAAAAGCGTATTTTTTCACCAGCGCCGACAGTGTTTTCGTAAGTTTTTCATAGTCGAAATTATTAAAATCCATACCAAACCTCCCGTAAAAAGTAAACATAAGTTTGGTATAATTTTATGTTGAAATTTTCGGTTTAATTACCCGAAAAGCTTGCGTATGTCCGAAAAAGTGATAAACAGCATAAACGCCATCAAAATCGCAAAGCCGATAAAGTGAACGAGTCCCTCTTTGCCGGGGCTTACTCTGTGACCGAGAATTTTTTCGGCGATTACAAACACAATCCGTCCGCCGTCAAGCGCCGGCAAAGGAAGAAGGTTCATCACGCCGAGGTTTATCGAGATTAGTCCTGCAAGCGAGAGTGCGCGCAAAAGTCCCTCAAATCCGCCGGTTTCCGAAACGGCGGTGTTTATTTCGCTCACAATTCCCACAGGTCCCGACACTTCGGTGACGGGCACTTTTCCCGTAATCAGCCACCAAAGCGAAATTCCGGCCATTTTTGTCATATAAACCGAATTATCGTATGCCGCTTTTATAACGTTCAGCGGTGTGTTGGGCAGAATTTTCGGCGAAAATCCGTAAATTTTGCGTCCGCTTTCGTCCGCTTTGAGCGATACGTGTTTTGTGATTTTTCCGCCGTTTCGCACAACGGTTATGTCCGCGTCCGCGCTGGGATTTGTGAGGTTAAAAAGCATAATGTCGTTATAGCTTGAAATTCGGTGCGATTTGCCGTTTGCCTCCATTGCAACGATTTTGTCGCCCTCGGCAAAACCCTGCTCCTGCATAGAAAAACCGTCGGTAACCGCGCCGATGATATTGGACGTAAGATATGTGTTTGCGGCAAGGAAGATGAAAACCAAAAATCCGAGAACGAAATTCATAAATCCGCCGGCGAAAAGCACAACGAATTTCTGCCACGGCTTTTTGTTGCACAGCGCGCCGTCGCTTTCGCTGTCGTCGTCCTCGCCCTCAAGTCGCACAAATCCGCCCAGAGGCAAAAGGCGTACGCTGTACGCGGTTTCGCCCTTGGTGCGCGAAAAAAGCTTGGGACCCATTCCGATTGAAAATTCGTGAACGGTTACTCCCACCGACTTTGCAGCAATAAAATGCCCCAGTTCGTGTATAAAAATTAAGGTACAGAAAATTAAAATTGTCCAAACCGCCGTCAGCATAGGCTTAATCCCCTCTCATATACAATTTTTCGCGCCTCTTTGTCGGCGTCAAGCACTGCGTCAAGAGTGATTTTTCCGCCGCCGTCAAATTTTTCAAGCGCATTTTCAACCAAATCCGCAATATCCAAAAATTTAATTTTACCCTGCAAAAACAAATCCACCGCCGCCTCGTTCGCGCCGTTTAAAACGGCAGGCAGAACACCGCCTTTTTTGTATGCCGACACCGCGAGGTTAAGGCATTTAAACGTGTCGTAATCAGGCTTATCGAATGTTAAGCACGATTTTTGAAAAATGTCCAGTTCGTCCGCAAACGACGGTTTTCTTTCGGGATAGTTTATTGCATAGCTTATGGGCAGACGCATATCGGGCGAGCCGAGCTGTGCCATATACGAGCCGTCGCAAAACTCCACCATAGAATGAACAATGCTCTGACGGTGGATTACGGGGGTGATTTTGTCAATATCCACGCCGAAAAGGTGGCACGCCTCGATAATTTCAAGCCCCTTGTTCATAAGCGTTGCGCTGTCGATTGTGATTTTCGCGCCCATACTCCAGTTCGGGTGCTTTAAAGCGTCCTCTTTCGTTTTGTTTTCAAGCTCCGCGCGCGTTTTGCCGAAAAACGGACCTCCCGACGCGGTGAGCCAGATTTTTTTGATTTTTTCCCTTTTCTCGCCGTTAAGACACTGAAAAATCGCGCTGTGTTCACTGTCGACGGGGATAACGTCAACACCGTTTCCGCGCGCAAGGCTCATCACAATTTCGCCTGCGCACACGAGCGTTTCCTTGTTTGCCAAAAGCAGACGTTTTTTTGCCTTAACCGCGCAGATTGTAGGGATAAGTCCCGCAATTCCCACAACCGAATTTAGCACGCTGTCGGCTTCCTTAACCGACGCGGTTTCCGCCATTCCGTCCGCACCGCACACGATTTTTGTGCTTAAATCACGGGTTTCGCGCGCAAGTTCCGAATACTTTTCCTCATCGGCAATGCACGCAATTACGGGTTTAAATTTGCGCACCTGCTCTGCCAAAAGCTTAACGTTGCTTTTAGCCGCAAGTGCGCAGATGTTAATATTTTTATCATTCCCGGCAATCTGCAAAGTCTGCGTGCCGATTGAACCTGTTGAACCTAAAACTGCAATATTTTTCATATGTTTTTCCTTTTGAATACCCAAATTTTACAATATGGACGGCAAATAAATGTTAAGATAGAAAATGAGGGGCGCAACGGTCAGAACAGAGTCGAATCTGTCTAAAATTCCGCCGTGGCCCGGGATAATATCGCCGTAGTCTTTTATGTGATTTTCACGTTTTATACACGACATAATAAGGTCGCCCACCTGCGAGATAACCGCCGCGAGAACGCCTGTCACCGCAAGATTTATGTAGTTTATGCCGACTCCGTTTTTCGCAAGAATTACACCGTAGAGAATGTATACCAAAACGCTTCCCAAAACTCCGCCGAGCGCGCCCTCAACGGTCTTTTTGGGCGATACCTTTTCAATAAGCTTGTGTCTGCCGAAAGTTTTTCCGGCAAAGTACGCGAACGTATCCGCGCCCCACGCGCCGAAAAACACCAGCCACACGGTAAACGCGCCGTTTTTCTCTCCGCTGATTAAAATTATATGCGCAAATGTCACGGTTATATACACCGTTTCCAAAAAGAGCATTGAAACGGTGGAAAAACGCACGGTTTCGTGCATAAAAATCATAAAAAGCATAAGCACAAATCCGAACGCGAGCGTTGCCTGCAAAACGCCTTTTGAAAAGACGGAATAATTTATTCTGTCCTGAATTGCCGCGGTGAGAAGAAAAATCATAGCCGCCGCGGCGAACATAAATCCGACTGCGGTAAGACTTTTATATTTTTTCAAAAGCCCCGTCGATTTATACATTTCAAAAAGCGCCATGACCACAAGCGCAAACACGGCAATGCTTAACGCAACACTGCCCTGCAAAATCACCGCAACCGCCGCCGCAAAGCCGAGCGTGCCGTATATAACTCTCTCTTTCAGCATAAATCACACACCTCCGAAACGTCTGTTTCTTTTTTGAAAATCCGCGACCGCGCCCTCAAGCTTGTCGGGCGTGAAATCTGGCCAGCAAACGTTTGAAAACCAAAATTCCGAATAAGCGCACTGCCAAAGCAGAAAATTGCTCAGCCGCTCCTCTCCGCTCGGGCGGATAATAAGGTCGGGGTCGGGAATGTTTTTTGTGTAAATATAATCGTTAAAAAGATTTTCGTCAATATCCGAAACGTCTATTTTGCCCGATTTTACGTCCTCTGCGATTTTTTTCGCCGCGTCGCAGATTTCCTGCCGTCCGCCGTAGTTGAGCGCGATGCTCACGGTGAGCTGTTTTCGGTTTTTCGACTTTTCCTCAACCTCGTTTATAAGGTCGATAAGCGTGTCGGACAGCCCCTCTTTTCTGCCGATTATTTTAAGGCGCACGTCCTCTCCGCCGAGAAGCTCGTCGTAGTTTCGCAGATACTTTTCGAGCAGAGCCATAAGGTCGTCAACCTCGTCTTTGGGACGTTTCCAGTTTTCGGTGGAAAACGCGTAAACGGTAAGATAGCGCACGCTTGTGTCTTTAAGGTATCTTACCACGTTTTCAAGATTTTTCGCCCCCATAGAGTGACCGGCACTTCTCGGAAGTCCTCTTTTTTTCGCCCATCTGCCGTTTCCGTCCAGAATTATGGCAATATGTTTCGGAAACGACATTTTGTCAACGCGCACCGATTTATGCTTTTTAAAAAACATATTTTTACCCCTCAAAAATAAAATGCGTCAAATGCATAAAAAATTTAACATCAAACCGACAAAATCTCTTTTTCCTTTGCCGCAACGGTATCGTCAACCGTTTTAACGTATTTATCGGTGAGGTTCTGAATATCTTTTTCTATCGTTTTGAGTTCGTCCTCGGTAACATCGCCGTTTTTCTTCTCGTTTTTGTAAAATTCCATAGCGTCACGGCGCACACCGCGTACGGCAACTTTGGAATTTTCGCCTTTTTTGCTCACTTCTTTAACGAGTTCTTTTCGTCTTTCCTCGGTAAGAGGCGGGAAGTTAAGACGCAAGCTTTTGCCGTCGTTCTGCGGGTTTATGCCGAGCTCCGATTTCAAAATCGCCTTTTCGATTTCGCCCACAAGGCTCATATCCCACGGTGCGATAACGATTGTGCGCGCGTCGGGAACCGAGATTGACGCAACCTGTGCGAGGGGCGACGCAACGCCGTAATATTCAACGCTGATTTTGTCGAGCACCGCCGCGTTTGCTCTGCCTGCTCTGATTGTGTTTAAGTCAAATTCCAATGCCGATATACATTTTTTCATTTTGGTTTCAAATTGTTCGTATTTAGCCATAATTTTTTGCTCCTTTTATAAATATTTATAAAATTGTTTTTGATACGGGACGATGCAGGCATCGTCCCGTACAAATTTCGGACGGTGAGTGCCGTCGTATGTTTTTCCGTTTTTCAGACGGTTAATACCGTAATCCTATTTCACCAAGGTTCCGATTTCTTCGCCGAGGATAACCTTCTTAATATTGTCGGGGTCATCAAGACCGAACACGCGGATCGGGATTGAATTATCCATACAAAGCGATGTTGCGGTGGAATCCATAACGCCGAGTCCTCTGTTTAAAACTTCAATATACGAAAGATTGTCAAATTTAACCGCGTCTTTGTTAATGTTCGGGTCGCTGTCGTAAACGCCGTCAACCTTTTTCGCAAGCAAAATAGCCTCTGCGTCTATTTCAGCCGCACGGAGCGCCGCGGTTGTATCTGTAGAGAAAAACGGATTTCCCGTACCGCACCCGAAAACAACAACTCTGCCCTTTTCAAGATGTCTTATTGCCTTGTTTCTGATGTACGGTTCGGCAATCTGACGCATTTCAATAGCCGTCTGCGCGCGTGTGGGAACACCTCTCTGTTCGAGCGCGTCCTGAATTGCAAGCGCGTTTATAACCGTTGCAAGCATACCCATATGGTCGGCTCTCGTTCTGTCCATTTTAACACCGGAACGGCCTCTCCAGAAGTTTCCGCCGCCCACAACTATTGCAATCTGAACGCCCATTTCGGCACATTCTTTAATCGTGTCGGTAATTCTTCCGATTGTGTCTTCGCAAAGACCGAAGCCTTTTTCGCCTGCAAGCGCCTCACCGCTGAGTTTCAGCAATACTCTTTTGTATTTCGGTTCCATAAGTAAAATTCCTTTCGTATATTATTTATATTTTAAACTTTTGCAAATTTTCTCAACTTTAATATTTCGACACGCAAATCTTAAATCCTCTAAATTTAAACGGTCAAAATCAAAAATTATTTTTGTTTTTTACAATTTCGATAATTTCTCTCGGCTCGCTTGCTATGACGTCCGCGCCGGCATTTTCGAGTTCTTCGCGCGTGCGGAACCCCCACAGTGCGCCGATTGTGAAAATTTTTGCGTTTTTGCCCGTTTCGACGTCCACTTTCGTGTCGCCGGCGTAAATGCACTCATCGGGCGAAACGTCAAGTTTTTTCAGCATATCCAAAAGTGCGGACGGGTCGGGTTTTAACGGAAATCCGTCACCGCCGCCGCAAAGAATGTCAAACGTGCCTTCTTTGAAAAACGCGCCGATAACGTCGTGCACCGCGCCGGTCGGCTTGTTTGACAAAACGCCCAGCTTAAAGCCCGAATTTTTCAAAAATTTCACAACGTCAGAAATTCCGTCGTACAGCTTTGTAAGATACATCGAATCGGTTTCGTAATCGTCGTGATAAAACTCTTTCATCTCGTTAAAAAGCGCGTCGGAATACGCGTTTTTCTCGCAGAGCATACCTTTTACAAGGTTTTCGTAGCCTCTGCCGACAAGATATTTATACCGTTCGCGCTCAATCTCGGGCAGACCGAATTTCTTCATCGAACGGTTTCCGTAGTAGCAGATTGTGTCGATTGTGTCGGCGATTGTGCCGTCAACGTCAAAAACCGCAGCTTTATACATTTTAAAAATCCCCTTTATCTATTCGTAAATTTTTTCAACATCTTTAACCGCGCTCAAAAACTTTTGCGCTATGTTTTCGGGCGAAACGATTTTCATTTTTCCGCCGAACGTGAACACCCACGCGAAAAACGTCGGACTGTCCGCAACGTTTACCGTTGCGATAAAGTGACTGTCGCCGTCGGGAAGAACGGGAATATCGCGCCCGAAACGGTCGATAACCGCGTTTACAAGCGAATTTTCGCACCTTATTTTAACGCTCACCTCGGCGCCCGCAAACATTCCGAAAAGCCGTTTTGTGTAACTTGAAAGCTTGAAATTTTCGGGTGTAACTTTTGAAATATCCTCCGCGTCCTCCGAAAGAATACGTATGTTTTCCATTTTGTCAACGCGGAAATTTGTGAGATTTCCGTGCTTTTCGTAGTGCGAAACAAGGTAGTAATTTTCGTCGCTGAAGGTAAGCGCATAGGGCGACACGACGTATTCCGCACCGCCGTTTCGGTAAACCTTGTTTTTCTGCACGTTATATTCAAAATATTTAAACGCGACCTTCTTTTTTGCGAAAACCGCGCCGTGGAGCGTGTCGACGTTGTAATAAATCGTTTCGTTTCCGCTTTTCACGCGCTCGGTCATATAGAGCTGACGGTTCAGCTCGCGCGCGTTGTGACGGCTGGTTAGACCGCCGATTTTGCCGATAAGTTCACGGCTTTTTTTCTCGGTGACAAACCGCGACGCATTCACCGCGTCGCACAATAGCTTTAACTGTGCTGTTTCAAACGTACGCGACGCAAGCGCGTAGCCTGCATTTTTGCCCTTTCGGCTGATAATGTCAAGCCCGAAATGCTCCAGTTCGCAGATGTCGGAATACACCGACTTGCGCTCGGCATAAATTCCGCACAACGCGAGATAATCGAGAATTTGCGTCATAGAAACAAAATTCGTATCGTCGCTTTCCTCGTACAGAAATTTTAAAAGATATAAAATTTTTAACTTCTGATTGCTCTCTTTTGCCACACCGCACCCCCGTTATTCGGATATTCTTCGCATTGTCGTCTTTGCAAGGCTTATTTAAGCTTAACGATTGTCACACCGCTGTCGCCCTCGCCGTAGGACGCAAGCGCAAAGCTTTCCACCCTTGGCTGTTTGCGCAGATACTGATGTATGCCCTGACGCAGTGCACCCGTGCCTTTGCCGTGGATAATTCTCACCTGTGTGAGCGACGACAAAACCGCGTCGTCAAGGAATTTTTCAAGAATATATATCGAATCTTCGATATTTTCTCCGCGCAAATCAAGCTCGGCCGAAACGTTCATATATTTTGCGCCGTCACCCATTCCGCCGGACGCGCGTTTTTGTTTCTGCTTGGGTTTTTCCTCTTTAATAAGCCGTAAATCCGACAAATTCGATTTTAATTTCATAATGCCGACTTTTACCGTCAGCGCACCGCTCCTGTCGGGGAGGGTCACCACCGTGCCTTTCTGCCCCATACTCACAATTTCCACGCTGTCGCCCAGCTTTACGCTCTTGGGCGCTTTGGTGTTTACGCTCGGTTTCTCGTACTTGTTATCGGCATTTTCCTTGCTTTTTTTGTTTATCTTCTGGCGTGCGCGCTCCATTTCGCGGTTCGCCTCGGTCAAATCTTTCATTTTCTGCGCTTTTTTAATCTGCTTTAACGCGTCCTCGGTTTCGCGCTTTGCGTCCTCAATGATTTTCTTCGCCTCGGCGCGCGCTTTTTCAAGGATTTTCTCGGTTTTTTCGTCCAGAATTTTGTTGCGCTTTGCCATTTCCTTTTTGATATTTTCCGCCTCTTGCTTAATGCTCTGCGCTTTGTCCTTTTCGCGCTCGCTCAAAATTCTGTTCTTTTCAAGCTCGGATATAACGTCCTCAAATTTCACGCTCTCGGTGTCGATATGCTTTTTCGCGTTGTCAATGATAAACTGCGAAAGTCCGAGCCGTTTTGAAATTGCAAACGCGTTGCTCTTTCCGGGAATACCGATAAGAAGTCTGTACGTCGGCGCAAGGGTTTCAACGTCAAATTCACACGACGCGTTCTCTACCCTGTTGTTTGAAAGCGCATACACTTTAAGTTCGCTGTAATGCGTGGTTGCGGCGCATTTCGCGCCCGTGTTTTTCACATATTCCAAAATGCTGATTGCAAGCGCCGCGCCCTCGGTGGGGTCTGTGCCGGCGCCGAGTTCGTCGAAAAGGCAAAGACTTTTTTCGCTGATTTTCGACAAAATATCCACGATGTTAACCATATGCGCGGAAAATGTGCTCAAACTCTGCTCAATGCTCTGTTCGTCGCCGATGTCGGCAAAAACGTCCTCAAACACCGCGATTTCCGAGCCCTCCTCCGCGGTGATATGCAAGCCCGAAAGCGCCATAACCGTCAAAAGTCCGATTGTTTTAAGCGTTACCGTTTTACCGCCCGTGTTCGGACCCGTGATAACCAGCGTGTCGAAATTTTTTCCAAGATAAATATCGGTTGCAACCACCTTTTTCGGGTCGATTAACGGGTGGCGCGCACGGCGCAGATTTATGTGCCCTTTATCGTTGATGTTCGGCGCAAAAGCGTCGGTCGCAAGAGCGTATTTGCCCTTTGCGAAAATCAAATCTATGCACGAAATTGTGTCATAGCTCATTTTTATAAGCTTTGAAACAAGCGCAACTTCGTTTGTGAGATTTGCAAGAATTTTTTCGATTTCGTCTTTTTCCTCGCCCAAAAGACGGCGGATTTCGTTGTTTGTTTCAACAACGCTCATAGGCTCTAAAAATATGGTCGAACCGGTGGCGGAAACATCGTGCACAACGCCGGGGATTGCGCCTTTGTATTCGCTTTTGAGCGGAATAACGTATCGGTCGCCGCGAAGCGTTATAAGCTGTTCCTGAAGGTGCTTTTGGTGCGACGGCGACGTGATGATTTTTTGCAGAATATCTTTAACTTTATTGTTCGCCGCGCGGATTTTGCGCCTTATATCCAAAAGCGTACTGCTCGCGTCGTCCGCCATTGTTTCCGCGTCGATAACCGCGCCCGTGATGTCAGTTTCAAGGCGCTTGTCCTCATAGAGCGCGTCTATATGCTCGGCGAGAATTTCACATTCCGCGTCTTTTGTGTGCATTTTAATTCTGCGCGCCGTTTCAAGCACCTTTGCAATGTTTAAAAGCTCGGACATTGTGAGCGTTCCGCCCATATCCGCACGTTTTAACGACGCTGTGACGTCGCTTGCACAGGTGATGGGCAGACTTCCGCATTTTGTAAGAATACGCGACGCCTCTTTGGTTTCGTCCTGCATTTTCTGCGCCGATTTAAGCGTTTTTGCCGGCATTATGCGCATTATTTCGTCTTTTGTGCTTTCCATAACCGCAAAGTCGGACAAACGTTTTAATATTTTATCAAATTCAAGTGTTTTCAAGGCTTTTGTTTCCATATGCCAAACCTCCGTAATTTGCCGAAAAATCCTGAAATTTTAGCTTATTATATATTCATAGGCATTATATCACATAATATTCAATTTTGCAAATGTTTTATTGTACGGTTTTTTGGACAGATAAAACTTTATAATAGACTTATAGGCATCAGAGGAGCGAACCCCGTGTGGCTTAAATAGGCAAATTTTCCAAAATACTGCGTTGAAAAGCTATGTTATACGTCAGTATTAACCCAGCTTTTCGCCTTGTCTTTTTAAAAATTTGCTCTATTTAAACTCTTCGACCTTCCGTTTTAAAAATTATTTGAATTTTCGGTACGGAGGACGAAGATAGGCTGACGCCTTTCGAGGACGACAAGCCGAAAAGGCATGAAATTTTTAAAATGCAAGGCATACGGGGTTCGATCCTCTGATGCCTAAGCAATAAACAAAACGAAAGGAAGAAAAACTATGAAAAACATTTTTAATCTTTTGATTATCGCGGGAATAATAACACTTATCGGAACGGCAGGCGCGTCGGATTTTGACGGCATAAGCTTTTCGCAGATTTTGTCACAGGCGTTTTTCTCGGTAAAACTTGTGTTTTGCGGAGTGATTTTGAAAAGAACGTTTGAATTTTTGAAAAAATGCGTGGTAAGAAAGGTTCTGCGCGAATACGCGCACTGCAAAACCGCGTAAAAACGCAAAAAATGAGCGGAGGAGAAAATCTTCCGCTCATTTTGTTTATTTTGTAAGTGCGTCCGCAAGGCGCGCAAATTCGTCTATCGAAAGTGTTTCGCCTCTGCGTTTTTCGTCTATGCCGATATTTTTAAGAATTTCTGAAATTTCCGCTTTTGAAAATCCCGAAAATCCCGCGTTTGAAAGTGCGTTTAAAAGCGTTTTTCTGCGCTGTGCGAACGACGCTTTCACCGTTTTGAAAAACATTTCTTCTTTTTTCACGCTGACGCGCGGTTTATCGAGCAAATCGAGCCGTACCACCGTTGACGTGACTTTCGGAGGGGGCATAAACGAGGTGTTCGGAACGTCGAAAAGATAGTTTGCATTGCAAAAATACTGCACCGCAAGGCTGATTGCGCCGAAATCTTTCGTTCCCTCGCTTGCGCAAAGGCGCTTTGCGACCTCTTTCTGCACCATAACCGTTATGCTTTTGAATTTCACCTTGCTTTCCAAAAGCATCATAATTATCGGCGTTGTGATGTAATACGGCAGATTTGCCGCAACTTTCACGTTTTCCGTGCCGAATTTTTCCTCGGCAAGGCTTTTTATGCCGATTTTCATAACGTCGTCGTTTATAATTTCAAAATTGTCAAAATCCTTTAAATTTTCCTCAAGAATGGGGATAACCGTTTTGTCGATTTCAACGCACACGACTTTTTTCGCCGCACCGCAAAGGCGCTGTGTAAGCGTGCCGAAGCCGGGGCCGATTTCAAGAACGCAGTCGTCCTCCGAAATATCCGCGCCGGACAAAATGCCTGCAAGCGCGCCCTCGTCTACCAGAAAATTCTGGCCGAGCGACTTTGAAAATCTAAACTCATATTCCGATAAAATTTCTTTAATCACGCGCGGTGACGCTAAATTTCTCATAAATTGTAACCTGTGTCAAACGCTTTCATATTATTTTCCAGAAGTTCAGGCTTTGAGGGCGGAACCATTTTTGTAACTGCCTTTTTGATTTCATCGTACGTGAAAAGTCCCGTTTCTTTTACAAGCTTGCCCACCATAATGATGTTTGCAAGCTTGGGAAGTCCCATTTTATTCGCAAGATTTGTTGCGTCGATTTTGAAAACTTCAACGTCATTTCTTTCAACATCGCGCGAAATAAGAGTCGAGTCGATAAAAATTTTACCGCCTTTAACAACCGAATTTTCAAATTTGTCAAGCGACGGGCCGTTCATAACCACAAGGCTTGTGGGGTCGGTGATAACGGGCGACGCTACCGGCTCGTCCGACACTATAACCGAGCAGTTTGCCGTACCTCCGCGCATTTCGGGGCCGTATGAGGGAAGATGCGAAACGTTTTTGCCCTCGTTCATTCCGGCATATGCCACAACCTTTCCGGCAAACAGAATACCCTGACCGCCGAAGCCTGCAAAAATTATTTCCTGTGTCATCTTATTTATCCCCCTTTTCTGCCGTAATATCCTTATAAACTCCCAAAGGATAGTGAGGAATCATATTATCTCTGAGCCAGTCCATAGCCTCAAGCGGTGACATTCCCCAGTTTGTGGGACAGGTCGAAACAACCTCGACAAGCGAAAATCCCTTGCCGTCAAGCTGGGTTTGGAACGACTTTTTAATAGCTTCTTTTGCTTTTTTGATGTGCGCAACGCTGTCTACCGCAACACGCTCGATATACGCCGGACCCTCGAGAGTTGAAAGCATTTCGCTCACTCTTATGGGGTATCCCTGTGTTGCCGCATTACGTCCGTACGGCGAGGTTTGCGTAACCTGGCCGACAAGCGTTGTCGGCGCCATCTGACCGCCCGTCATACCGTAGATTGCGTTGTTTATAAATATAATCGAAATATTTTCGCCTCGCGCCGCCGCGTGAACGGTTTCCGCCGTGCCTATAGCGGCAAGGTCGCCGTCACCCTGATAGGTGAAAACGAACGACTCGGGAAGCGCTCTTTTTATGCCCGTTGCAACCGCCGGCGCTCTGCCGTGAGCCGCCTGCTGCATATCGCACTCAAAATAGTTATACGAAAAAACACTGCATCCTACCGACGCAACGCCTACCGCCTTGCCCTCGATACCCAGCTCGTCTATAACCTCGGCAACCAAACGGTGCACAATGCCGTGCGTACAGCCGGGGCAGTAGTGAAAATTAACATCGCACAAAGCGTGCGGTTTTGTGAAAACCTTTTCCATTAAAACGCACCTCCGTTTAATTCTTCGATTTTTGTCAAAATTTCGGTCGGAGTGGGCACAATGCCGCCCGTTCTGCCGAAGAAATGAACCTCGCCCTTGCCGTTTACCGCAAGTTTTACGTCCTCGACCATCTGACCCGTACTCATTTCAACCGACAAAAATTTCTTTTTGCCGTCCGCAACGCGTGCAAAAACGTCTTTCGGGAACGGCCAAAGCGTAATCGGACGGATTAAACCGACTTTTATGCCTTTTGCGCGCGCCTTTGCCATTGCGGTTTTCGCGATACGCGCCGTTGTGCCGTATGCAACAAGGACTATATCCGCGTCGGACGTGCCTTCTTCTTCGAAACGAACCTCGTTCTGCTCGATAATGTCGTAGCGTTTCTGACGTTCGATAATTGTATCTTCAAGGTCTTTTGCGTTAATGTAGAGCGAATTTATAATGTTGTGTTTGCGTTTCATCTGCGTACCGCACGCCGCCCAGCCTTTTTCCGCATAAACCGCGTTTTCGTCCTCCTCGGGGAACTCAACGGGTTCCATCATCTGACCGAGCATACCGTCGCCCATAAGCATTACGGGCATTCTGTATTCATCCGCAAGATTAAACGCCTCGCTTGTCAAGTCTACCATTTCCTGAATTGACGACGGAGCCAAAACGATAAGGTGATAATCACCGTGGCCGCCGCCCTTTACCGCCTGGAAATAGTCGGACTGCGCCGGCTGAATACCGCCGAGTCCCGGGCCGCCGCGGACGATATTAACCACAACGCACGGAACGTTTGCACCGGCAATGTAGGAAAGTCCCTCCTGTTTTAAGCTTATTCCGGGGCTGGACGAGCTTGTCATAACCCTTTTTCCGGCACCGCCTGCGCCGTAAACCATATTTATCGCCGCAACTTCGCTCTCCGCCTGGAGGAAAGTTCCGCCGATTTTCGGCATTTTTTTAGCCATATAAGCCGATACCTCTGTTTGAGGCGTTATCGGGTATCCGAAAAACAAACGGCAGCCCGACCTTATTGCGGCCTCCGCAAGCGCTTCGTTACCTTTAACCAATACTTTTGCCATTTTTCTCAACCTACCTTTCTACCTCAATTACCACGTCGGGACAAATTGTTGCGCAAAAGGCACAGCCTATACATTTGTCCTGCTCAATCACGGTTGCCGGATTGAAGCCTTTTTTGTTAATCCTGTCTTTTGCGATTACCACAATTTTTTTCGGACAGGCGGACACGCAAAGCATACAACCCTTGCATTTGTCCTCGTTGAACACTACCTTTGCCATTTACGGCACCTCCTTATTACGTTTATCGAAAATTAGTAAATTTTTAAATTAAAACGGTAAATTCATAAATGTTTCAAGCTCAAAATGCTTGTTCTTTTGCGGAATTTTATCGAGAATTTCCTTTTTTCCCGATATATATGTCACACCCGTTCCGAGCTTTTCAGCGCATTTTTCTATCAGCTCCGCGCTGTTTAAAATGTGGCTCGGTTCGGTGAGATACGCAAGATTTGTGTTATTTACCACGTCGGTGATTTTAAGGCGCGATGTTTCTTCGATTTTGTGCGCAAGCTCCAGAATATCGTCCTCGTTTGCCGTCATAGGACGCATTGCGTTTATCACAAAATACATTTTGTATTCCTTGTTTTTGATGTAGTTAAAAAATCCGCCAAGAGCCACCGCTCCGTCCTCGTCGCCCCCGACGTCGAAAACCGCCTCGGTTCCGCCGTCCGCAAACACCGATAAAATTTCGCTCGGCAAAACGGGAATGTCGACGTTTGAGCTTGCAAACTCCGACGCGACAACGTTTATACCCTTTTCGGACAGAAAATTTTTAACGTCGCTCGTGCGGAAATACGGATTTACAATGTCAAGGTCGCAGATTGTGACGCGCTCTCCCTCCGCTTTTTTCTTCAGCGCAAGATTTAGCGCAAACTCGGTTTTTCCGCTTCCGTAGTGACCTGTTACTATGCTAATCACGGTGATATATCACCTCCGAAATTGTGTGAGTTATTTCTTTTTTACCCAAAAATTTTATGACAATAAGCCACACCGCGAGCGAAACCGCGGTGAAAATAAGGCTTAATTTTTCGCTTTTAAACACCGCACCGCCGAGGATAAGCGATACAATAAACAAAATCACGGGCAGAATGTAGAGAATAAACGACGAAAAAAGCACGCTTTTTGTGCTTGCGGTGACGCTCACCGTGTCGCCCTCCGACGCGCCGATACTGTTTTCGGCAAGCACCTGCACACCGCGGTTTTCACAGATTTTGCAGTGCACACAGCTTTCACCGCACGCGGATTTGCGCACGCATAAAACGTACGCGAATTTACCGTCTGTTTTTGTAACACGTCCCTGACCCGTCATATTTTCACCTTAAACCGTCCGGCCGGTTTTTGCATTGCCCTGTCGGTTTTTGTCATATTTTTTGTTAACGTATAGTATAGCAAATTTTTTTGAGTTTGTAAAGCAGAAAAATAAGCGTTTATGCAAATTTAACCAAAAGGGAGGGAAAAAGGAAGGTGATGTTTCCCCTCGCCCCCTCGATTTTGCTGAAACTTTAAATTTTTTCTTCTATATCAAAAATAGGTTATCGTAATTTTTTGGTTGCTCCGCAGGCTCTGCTTTTGGCGCAAAAGCAGAGGGAAAACGTGGGGGTTTCGATTCCCCCACACCCCTAAACGACAAGGGCTATGCCCTTGACCCGTTCTGTAAATGTTAATTTTTAGCGAACGGTTTGTTTTCTGTTATTGTTTGAGAAATATTTCGATAACCTGTTG
>NZ_JACRTE010000015.1 GCF_014385105.1 Qingrenia yutianensis
GCCCTTTCTTCGGGACTTAATTTGTACTTAGGCATAACTAAAACCTCCAAAATGATATTTTTATTATATATCATCTTGGAGGTCTTGTATAGACTTTACACAAAATTTGGGATAGTCTCAAGAATACGCTTTTTATGCGGATAATTTCCTTTTTATACACAAAAAACTTCCGAAAATAGATTCGGAAGTTTTGTATGTCTGAAAATTTCTTAACTCTTTGAGAACATTTCACCCTCACAAAAGCCCAAATTTACGGGGTTTTTGCGAGTGTTTGTTTCTTGTGTGTTATTTGTGCAAGGCTGCTGATTACTACATAATACACTTATAATCTGTGTTATGTGAATTAAATTCAAGGCAAGTATCAAGAATGTTTTGTTACTGGTAATTTGAAAGTTTCTTTTTTATTAATTCCAAACTTTTGTTCTTTGTTTCTTCTTCGCTAAAGCTCTCAACTATCTTATTCATTATTTCAGCACTCCAATAAATTTTTAATTTTTTCTTGGCTCTAGTTATCGCTGTATAAAAAATACCATGTGTCACACGTTCAGAATTACTTTTAGGAATGATTACCTTTACCGAATCATATTCTAGACCTTGCGCCTTATGAATCGAAACAGCATATGCAAGCTGAAAAGGAATTACTGATAACATACGTTTTCCCTCATCATCTTCGTCATAAACTTCATCATACGAATAAACAGTAAACCGAATTCTAGTAGAGTCCTCTGAAGCACTTATAAATTCTATATTCTCTCTTTCACAATCCTTTTTTGTTATATTTGTCATCACATCAACAGTAAATGATATTTCCTTTTCGGTTTTATTAATCGCAACTATATTTCCTTTGAGATTATTATATAAAAGCGAAAATCTTTTTGAATCATTAAAAAGAATGTGATCTCCTACTTTATAAGTCCACTCTTGCCACGTTATAGGGTCAGATTTTGAGTTTGCATTTTGAAAATAACTATTCATATTATTCAATCCGAACTTGCCATCATAATTCAAACATAGAACTACTTCATCCTTTACTTTTTCATCAAAAATCTTTTCTCCTATATCTTCAGAAAACGGTCCGGGAACTGTTAAAATTTCAGTGATTATATTGCCTCTATTTCTAACTTCATTCCATAAATTAATAATATTCTCATCTTCTGTCCTCCAAGTGTTTAACAGTTCTATATTGGCTCCCACTGTATTTATAATATCTTTTGCATAGAAAAACCAATTACCAAAATCTATTGATTCAATTTGGTGGATATCACCTGCCAAAACAATAAAGGTATCTGGACTTACTTTTCCTAAAAAATTCAACATTGTACGATTATCAATAGTGCTACATTCATCTACAAAAATCACATCGTACTCTGTCAATGTAACTTTTTTTGTAAAACTATCAATGCTCACAAAATCTGATTCGATTCCTGGATTATCAATACGTCTTTGCAAATTCTGTTTAGCGGTATGCGTCTTTGTAAGAAAAAGCTTTTTATGATTAGACATCATATTAGAAATGTAATTAATAAGTGTCGTTTTTCCCGTTCCTGCAGCACCATAAATTAATAAAATATGTGATTTTACAAATGCCTCTCTCAAAGCCCACTCTTTCAAGGGATCATTGAATTTGATTCCGCTGTTCTTGATAAAGCTATTATTATATTCACGCTGTCCTTCATTGCCTTGCATAGAAAATTCCAAAAGTTTATTTAGAATATTAATAGTTGTTCTTTCATATGAATCAATGGAAACTATATCGTTTTCAATGTTAATGTTATATCCTTGCTTGCGTTCCCAAACATCTAAACTATTATTATATTCTGATATTTCTTGCTCGGTTGCAATATCTTTTATATCAAAATATATCTCTCCAGTTTGGAAAATCTGATTTTTTATTTTTAGATATGGTCTCACCTTTTCAAGTTTGACACCTCCAATAGCATCAAAAATGTATTTTATATTATTTTCATTGCTTGTATTACTACCATATAAATTTGAAATGTATGGGTTCCTTTCAAAAGGGAAACATCTGTTCGATAAATATAAATTATCTGAAAGTGTCTTTTGAGTATATGTCCACGGCATAACATTTATAAGCATATCTTCTTTTAAATTTAAAAGCAAATATCTAATGGTGTTTGCGCCAACTGTACTGGATGCTTTAGAATAGTTTTTATTTAACTCAATCAATATGTTTTTAAAATGAGATGTATTAGATGACAAATAAATACTATCCAAGATTACAGCAAAGGATAACTGTTGCAAATCAATTAACTCTAGAAAATTTATTCCTGTTGTTGTTAAAAAATCCATTAAGGCACTATACTCGCCATAGTTAGAGGATATTTTTGTTGGCATTTTTAATATTTTCCCTAACTTGTTCAGAGACGAAGGATCGATTGACACTCTCCAGTTTGTAATAATCTTAACATCAGATTGAATTCCCCATAAATTAATAGGTATATTTTCAAAACTGATTTGTACAGAATAATTTGTTGAAATATTCTCTTTTGTATACGCAGTAATACGATTATATTTTGTGGCATAAATCCCCGCAAGCTGTAACGTTACTTCGTAAAACCGTTCGTTTCCGACAAAAAACGGTGTTCTTTTTGTAATATAAAATCTAGATGGCCTACAGCTTTTTGAACTCAAATCTACATTTTCGAAAGCGTCTGCTACAATTTTATAATATTGCTCATCTAGTTCATCTTTCTCACGAGGAAATTTTTCAAGATTGTTTAAAACATGCAAATTATACTCCTTTTTAAGAAAATCTCTAATTTGCCACATAAAGTTATAATACTTTAACATTAGCCGCTCAGATTGTCCATCTTCCGGAATACGTCCATCGATGTATTTTAACCCTTTCATGAATGTGGCCAGATATTTCGTTTTAATATTAAGTAGTGCCTCTTCCCATGCAAGCTGAAGATTGCTTCTATTTTTTCCTTGCTTTAATGAATTCAGCAGAAGAGTAGCCCTACACAAATCATAAAGACGTGGCAAGATCATCTGAGACACATCATCACGATTGAAGGATTCACATACATCAATACTACTGCAAATTTGCAAATCACAAACTTTAATTATTTTTTTTATTTCTTCTTTTGACATTTCCGTAGAACTTAATTTATTCACAAACGAGTGTCTCGCAACTACACACTTCAACTTCTTACAAAAATCAAGTACACTTTCTTCTGTAGGAAGAATTTCTTCGTCTTTTGTAAATTTTATTGTTTTGCTACTATTATTAAAATCTATTGAGTTCAAAAAATCAACAGATATATACTTCCAAAAAACACGTTCTGAACCTTTGATATCCGGATTTAAAACGACAAATAAGATACCTGGATCTAAAGTGACGTCATTTGCAATAAACGCTGGAAAACCGAGGCTCTTTAATGAATATTTAATTATCCCATCTTCTTCCGAATAAAGATGAGTCCCTTTAATTTGAGCAAAAAAGTTTTGAGCAGGTCTTCGTGAAATATTGGGATCCTCAACAAATTCAAATTTGCCATCAATATTGGGCCATTTATCGCCCTTAGGAAAATCAGTTATAATTCTCCCTCCAGAACCCAAGAAATATTCCAACGTGCCAACTGCCGCATAGTCTTCTGCTGAACGCTGAGTGTGTGTTTTTATATGCGTTTCAATAAGTTTTTTTGATGGTTCTAACATAAATATTACCTCTGATAAGCGACCAATCATCGCTATTTTGTTCAATTTGCCAAAATAGGATTAATCTATTTTTATTTGCATTGCTATAATACTATTCAGTTATCAAAATAAACTATTTATATAAGCTTACTTTCTAAATACAAACAAATACTCGTGTGCAATCAGCAAAAAGTTATATTTCACGCTATTTGTTTTCCAATATCCCGTTGCTCTGCAATTATGCTGTTCTTTTATAATCAGCTCTTTTAGCTTAAATCCCGACTCTTCAAAAATTCGCATAACCTCAAATGACATCGGTATCATACATCCTTTTTGACGTGTGTCTCCCATAAGAACTGCACAGAACTTGTCCGCTTTTAGTACACGATAACTCTCTGCCGCAACCTTTTTCATTTCTTCAAGAAAATCTCTTACTTTTAATTGTGACAAATCCCCGTCTATGCCATCACTGTATTTGATAATATCAGCATACGGCGGATGAGTGCATATTAAATCTATACTTTCATCAGGAACAAAATCAAGATTTCTTGCATCGCCTTTTTTGATATATACCTTTCCTTTTGCCGGTTCATATTCAAAATCCGTCTTTTCTCGGCATCTTTCAAGTGCAATATCATTTATGTCAACACCGATTATATCACGATTTAAAAGTTTTGCTTCAACGAGAGTTGTACCACCTCCGGCAAATTGATCGAGAATTAAATCTCCCTCTTGTGAGTATCTGAGTATTATATTTCTTGGTATATACGGCGACCAATTACCACGCCATTTTGCATCGTGGGTTGCCCAATCGCCGCGCTTTGGAAATGACCAATGCGTTGTCATTTCAAGTTCAAAATCTTCCGGCTTCCACTTTTTTATTTTATTTTCCGCCATTATTGAAAAACCTCTTGAATTATCCCATTTTCCATATCGTTAATATTATAAATGTGTTCCATAACATCAAATGTTTCTTCAAGGTTGTGCCTTGCACTTGTCCGCTTTTAGTACACGATAACTCTCTGCCGCAACCTTTTTCATTTCTTCAAGAAAATCTCTTACTTTTAATTGTGACAAATCCCCGTCTATGCCATCACTGTATTTGATAATATCAGCATACGGCGGATGAGTGCATATTAAATCTATACTTTCATCAGGAACAAAATCAAGATTTCTTGCATCGCCTTTTTTGATATATACCTTTCCTTTTGCCGGTTCATATTCAAAATCCGTCTTTTCTCGGCATCTTTCAAGTGCAATATCATTTATGTCAACACCGATTATATCACGATTTAAAAGTTTTGCTTCAACGAGAGTTGTACCACCTCCGGCAAATTGATCGAGAATTAAATCTCCCTCTTGTGAGTATCTGAGTATTATATTTCTTGGTATATACGGCGACCAATTACCACGCCATTTTGCATCGTGGGTTGCCCAATCGCCGCGCTTTGGAAATGACCAATGCGTTGTCATTTCAAGTTCAAAATCTTCCGGCTTCCACTTTTTTATTTTATTTTCCGCCATTATTGAAAAACCTCTTGAATTATCCCATTTTCCATATCGTTAATATTATAAATGTGTTCCATAACATCAAATGTTTCTTCAAGGTTGTGCCTTGCACTTGTCCAGCCTTTGCCGTCCGTAAACCAAACAAAAGTAAATCCGTCTATTGTATCGGTTTCAAGAGCAAGTGTTTTATAGCTGCGAGCAGTTTCGTTGAGTTTTGAGCCGCCGCTACCGTAAAAATTAGTTTCTATACCATATATCATATTATCTGTCTTAACTACATAATCAAAGCGTTTTTCCATTTTGCCTTGATTTGAAATTGCAGATAAATCAATGTCCCACTTTTCTGTAATCTGATGAATGTACATTTCCTTAAAGTATGTTTCGTCTTTTACAAATCCCGCTTTTTTGATAAAACTTTCAACCAAGTTTTCCATTAAATGTCCGCCGCGATTTTTGCGACCATTGGAATCCAAACCTGTTTCAACACCCGTTGCATAGTCAACCAAGTTGTTCACAATATGATTAGCTATCAAATCAAACAAACCTGTTTTACGCATGAACACCTTATACTGTTCTGAGTCGAGATTAGCTTTCTTAAAATTATATGTAAACGCCCCATCACTATCAATGGCATATATCTCATTCGCCCGTACAGCCAAAAGCAACGGAATACATTTTAACACTTCGGGATATTTCTTAATCAAATTTTCAAAATCATCTTCAATATTGTCAGAACCAATAAGTGAGTTCAGAATATTAAGCTCAACCTTTATATTTCCAACATTTCTATGTACCTTTTCAAAATCTATATAATATCCGTAATCTGCGATACTGTCACGAAATCCGGATAACCAAGTATTAAAATTCCTTGACATCAATTACTCCTCCTCTGCATTATCGGGTACAGGCAAACCTAATTTTGTAAGTGGTATATATTCAAAGTAATACTGACAACGCACACTTATAATATAGTCCAATACATCTTTGTACTTAGGATTTTTAAACCAATTTGACAATAAATATATGTATTCCACATCAATATTTAGTTGTGCCATCAATTTTTGATATTGTTTTCTTTTAAAATCGCAGGTTTGTAATTTTTCATCAACGGAGCCTGCCACTTGTTGATACTTGCATTCGATAATAAAAAGCGTATTATTCACGATTACATAGATGCTGTCATCCGGCAGAAGTTTTTTGGATATGATTTTTGCCCAATCAACCCCAACTTCCTCCAAGAACTTATAAAATCCATGCTTTTTAAAAATGCGAGCAACTTTTTCATCATTATAAAACACAATGTTATCTGTAACACGATACCCCTTTTGATTGTTTAAGAAAGTAGCCAAATCTGTTTTACCCTCAAATACAAGTCCGGTTTTTGTATTGCCGCCGCCTTTTCCATTCTTTATCATAAGTCCAAAATCTCCTTAAAAATTTGATATAAGCAGTTCTTTGATTTTTCCTCTTGCTTCGCTGTTGCAATTAATCATTCGTGTAGCCTCAACTCGCTTGATTTTATGAGCGGAATATATATTATCAAAGAAATCATCTTCCGTATTTGAGTTTTTGGGATCCGAATTGCTTATTACTATTTTAGCCCCTTTTCTATGCATATCATCAACAAAATGTGCAAGTTCGATTTGTTCTTCATCATTAAACAGATTTTCCGTATATGCGGTAAAACTTGCCGTATCGGTAATAGGTCGATATGGCGGATCAAAATATACGAAGGTATTTTCGTCAATAAAATCGGCAGAAGTTTTATAATCACCGCAAACAATTTTCACATTTTGCAATTTTTCCGATACCGCACGCAAATTCTTTTCATCACAGATAAGCGGATTTTTGTATGCTCCCATAGGTACATTAAAAAGTCCTTTTTTATTCACTCGATAAAGTCCGTTAAAACAGGTTTTATTCAAAAAAATCATCAACGCCGCTTTTTCAATATTGATATTTTCATCACCGTTCACCTTTAAATCATTAAAACGCTCACGCTTTTGCATATAATACGCTTTACGACTTTCAGTATCCATCGGGACAAACTCCGTTTGCATAACGGAAAGCATTCTAGCCAAGGCATCAATATCATTGCGGATAATGCGATAGGTATTGATAAGCTCGGCATTTATGTCGCTGATATATATTTCTTTCAAATCGTATTTACTTAAAATATCAAAAAGCACAGCTCCGCCGCCCACAAAAGGTTCTGCGTATTTTGTTATATTTTCATCCTCAAACGGGTAATACTTTCCAATCTCTTTCAAAAGCTGACCTTTTCCGCCTGCCCATTTCAAAAACGATTTAACCGTCTTTTCATCCGACTTGTTGTACCTTGTACTTCTTGCATCAATCGGCTTTTTTGCATTTGACGGCATCACCCACATATTACCTACCATTTCAGCGTCGACAATTCTGTTTTCAGAGCAAAGCACAGCTACTCGTCTTTGTGAGATGCCCCACTTATCAGCCGCTTCTCTTGCGGACATAATTTCCATATGACTACACTCCTTATTCGTTAATATATATTATATTCTAAAACTCGAATAAAAGCAATATCGTTTTTCGATTTTCTCTGTTTTATACAAATAATTTGTAATATTTTAATCAAGATACCGTTAAGTGTTTCTGCCGTAACTTCTGACACAGCTCCATATATCATTCATCAGCTTTGCTGCTTCATTTATCTTGTCATTTGTAATATGCCGTTCACTGTTTGCTATATGTGCAATCTGATTTATATTTCCTCCGATATGATTTAATTCCTTGTATATACGCAGCAGTTCTTCCGTTTTGAGTGGTTGAATTTGATAACCCATAATAAGCTTCGTTATTACGGCAGTCATCGTCAATCCCGATTCTTTTGATAACTTTTTAAGTTTTTTCTTCACATCGTCATCAACATAAAAATTTAGCTTATTTGTATTTGCTCTCATAGGTTTTCTCTCCTTTAAAATCGGGGTATTAGGGGCAGAGCCACGAACAAGTGGGCATTTGGGAGTACAAATGCCGTGCTTGCTATTACAAAGGCTCTGCCTCTGATTATAAATCCTATCTGCTTACATAAATCAGTTTCTGATTTATGACCTCCTCAGAAGAAGTTTGTCAAGGGGTATTTTCATTTTTTATAAATTTTTGCATAATTTAAGGGCATACCGCTTTCTAACAGTATGTCCTTGATTATCTATCAATGTTATTTTATTAGCGTCAAATAAGCTTGAGCCGAGCTTTTGTATCAGTTTTATATGCTCCATTCCGCTTTCTAATAACCTTTGTCAAGAGTAATCGATTGAAAAGGTATGCGAGCTTTTAAATTTTAATTCAACCGCATATTTCAGCAAAGTTTTCAAAAAATTTACCGGTATGGCTCCGGGAAAATATGACAACAGTTTGATATAACGCATATAATCACACGAAAAATCAAATCGCTGCAATAAGTAAAGAACAAAAAGCTTGCGAGCCTTCTGTTAAACATCATAATTAGGGCCGATATGATTATTAAATCCGTTTTAGCCTTGCAAGGATGATAAGAAAAAATGACGAAATTATGCGTTTCAGGCGGGTTTGGATTTGCTTTCTTTCGACTAAAACGAACTTTCGTTTCAAATAAAAAGGGACTGCAGACAAACTTGATTTCAAAAATCATTTTGCCATAGCCTCTTTATTAAAATAATATTTTGTTTATACAGAAAACATCAGTCTGCCAAATCTTCGATTTTCTTATGCAGTTTATGATAAAGCCTCACATCACGCATAACGTTTTCCTTTGTATAAATACTTGCTTCGTACAAAAATGGCCCGTTGTAATTTATCTTGTTAAGCACCGTAATAAGCCCTTTCCAATCTATTTTCCCCTCAAAGGGCAAAAGATGGTCGTCGGTGACAACGTAATCAGATATGTGCAGCGTCACAATACGGCTTCCCAATTTTTCAGCAAATTCCTTCTGCGTGCCAAGCTCTATATGATTTACGTCAAAGCAAACCTTGAGTTTTGAATTCAGTGAAATAAGTTCTTCTATTTCCGCGGTGCAATTTCCGAGGCACATTCTCGGCAATGTTTCAACCGCAACCTCTATACCGAACAAATCCGCATAATCGGCAAGCCTTGAAAGGCGCACTATTGCGTTTTCCATACGCACACCGCGGTTTTCAGCAATGGTTATCTCCGCGCTCGGGTGTACGACAACGCATTTTATATCAGATTTTGACGCGTTTTTTATAAGCCGCTTAAAATCCTCCAGCGCCTTATCTCCCTCTGTCTTATCAAGTGCGGACGGGTCAAAATAATCGCTGAACGGCAAATGATACGACCAGAGGCGCACGTTATACTTTTTTGAAAGCGCGTTCAAATATTCAAAATCAATGCCGAAAAAGTCATATCCGAACGGCAGATTTACCTCTATTGCCGAAATATCCGAATTTGCGCAAAGCATAAAAATCTCATCACTTAATTCAAACGGCACGCCTCTTTTTCCCAAAGACGTTGCCGATACTGCTGTTTCCCTCATAAAATCAGACCTTTCTAACTTTTTTTAACGGCAAAACACCGCACAGTAAAACAACCAGCACGCCGGATAGCATAAGTGCACTCCAGATGTATGTAAGCCGTGTCCATCCGAATTTTGTAACCGCCGTTGCAAAAAACATATTTGCCGCCGACGCGGCAATATAACCGGCAAAATCAAAAAGTCCGTTCGCTGACGAAACACATCCGTATTTTCCCAGACTCGGTATAAAAAAGCTCCAGAGCGTTGAACTGACACACCCCACGCACACGAGCGCAAGAACGGCAGACGAAATGTTTACCCACCTGTTTGAGGCAAAATTCATCAATGCAAAAAACACGCACGCGGCAGAAAATAATGTGCCGATAAGAAGTCTGTCTTTGTTCTTTATAAGATTAAATATAAATATGCATAAAAACGGGCAAACCGAACGTATAACCGAAATAACCGAATAAATAAGGCTTGCCTGCGATGCGGAAAATCCGAGATTTTCGGCAAGATATGCAGGTATCCAGAAAACCACCGACGAGCTTACCGTTTCGGTTAGCGCACCTACAAACAGATACATCAAAAATTTGTCTATCAAAAACATTTTGAAATAGCTTGTTTTTTCCTTTTTATTATTTTTTGATATATCGGCTATCACGCCCTTACTTTCATAAAAACTAAGTACCGCAAAGCTTAAAATCCCCATAATCACTGTTATTGCGGCAGATGAGAAAAACACATACCGCCAGTTCAAAACCGCCGCAAGCATACCTGCAAAAAGCGGACCGCACAATCCTGCCGCGGAAAAACCTATGCAGATATTGCGCGCGTGCTTGGGGATTGTATTCTCGGAAATCGTTTTTACAAGCGGACCACGCAGCATTGACAACCCAAAACCGTTCAGTGCAAAAACAACAATCTGCATATACAAATTTTGCACAAGTAAAAAACAAATTGCTGCAAAGCCTGACATAAAAAGTCCCGTAACAACCATATTTTTTGCCTTTGCTTTGTCGCCCAGCCTGCCGTTTACAAGCTGCCCGAACGCATATGCCATAAAATATATTGACGAAATTGAACCGATTTTGTCTTTTGTAAAGCCGTCTTTAAGCATCTGCACTGACGATACGCTTAAAACATTGCGCATTATGTAACTTGCTGTATATGTCACAATACAGAGTGCGCCGATTTTTAAAGCTTTTGAAAATTCGGCTTTGTCTGACTCTTTTTCCAACATAAATTTTACCGCCTTTAAAATTTTAGTAATCTTCGTCTATCGAAAGCCCGTCATAGGCTATTTTTACAGAGTAATTTCTTTCAAGCTTTGAAAAATATTCTTCAAGCTCGCTGTGACAAAGCCCTTTTGCCTCAATGTGCGACAAATATATTTGGGTTTTTTCGTCAACCGTACCAATCGTATAAAGCTTGTCAAGCGTATCGACGCAGCTTGTCAAATCCATATGCACAGGGCAGAAATATCTGCCGTTTTCGTCTTTTATATGTTCTTCGGGAAAAGTGCATTCGCCGACAAGAATATCAAGCTTGAAGTTTTTCAAAACCTCAAACGTTTCGTCGAGATAATATCCCGAATCAAGCGCATAATACATAATTTTCCCGTTTTTGAGCTTTATAAGGTAATTTGCGCCGTTTTCGCACACTGCCGTGCTGTGGTGAGCCTTGAGCGCCATAACCTCAATATCGTTGATTTTATACCATTTCAAAAAGTCAAGTTTTATAAATTTAACGTTTTTTTCACTCATATATTCCGCGTCTTTGTTAATGATGAGCGGTGTTGAATACAAAAGCTTATCCACAATATCAAACGAATTTCCGACAAAATAAACACTAATAGGTTTTTCGGGCGGTCTGTCCGACGCAACGTATCGCAGCCAGAACATCATATAGTTAAAATGATCCTCATGCGGATGGGTAAACAAAAAATGCTCCGTATCGTACAAATCATCATTAAGTCTTGCCGCCTGCGCTGCAAAGTCCTCTCCTATATCTATCATAATTTTTTTATCTATTCTGAATGCCGAACGAAGCCGAATTTCTTTTCCGCCAACCTTTCTGGCATTTTCGCACACTCTGCACCTGCAAAACGGCGCGGGAATTGTTCCGCCCGCGCTTGTACCCCAAAATCTCATAGGTAAATACATAACCTTTTTCCTCTCCGAATTTTATAGATTGAAGTTTTCGTATATTTTTATTTTTTTCAAAAAGCTTACCAGGTTGCTGATGGTAGGAAAGCTTAACTTTTTTAAAATATGCTTGACGTGTACCTTTATTGTGGAAACCTCAATAAACCTCATTTGCGAAATCTGCTTTTTTGTGTAACCCTGATAGAGAAGCTTTAAGATTTCCTTTTCCGTCTGTGTGAGAGTGGAAAACTTATGAATAAAAAACATAAGTGTTTCCTCGCTCTTTTTCATACGAACAAACTCTGCCCGCAAATTTTTTGCGATAAGCGGGCCCACAAAATCCTGTGTTTCGTACACTCTTTTAATATTTTTGCAAATATCGACCGCATCGGCGGATTTAATAATATAATCTGAAGCACCGGTGTAATATGCCTCCAAAATAAGTTCGTTTTTGTCGTATGCGGTGAGAACAATTATTTTAACACCAGGTTTTTCCTCGCAAATTTCCCTTATTGCATCAATTCCTGCCGTTTCATATTCCATTTGTATATCCATAAGAATAATATCCGTTTCAACGCGACGTGTAAGTTCTATACATTCTTTGCCGCTTTCTGCCTCGCCGACAACCTCGATTTCTTCGTCAGCATTCAGCGCCGAAACAATATGCTTTCGTATTCCCTTTATATCCTCACAAACTATAACGCGGATTTTATTCATCTGTATTTTTTCCTCCCCTGCGGTGATTAGGCAGAATTATCTGAAATTCCGTAAACTCATTCGGCTTACTCTTTACGTTTATAAATCCGAAATGTGCATCTACCACATCTTTCACATGTGACAAACCTATCCCCCAGTTGTTGAATGTCTTTTTTGTGGATGCAAACGGCTTAAAAAGCCGTTTCATCATTTTTTTATCTATTCCGCATCCGTTGTCGCGCACCGATATGCAAATCCACTTTCCCTCTGAATGCACTGCCGCAGTTATAATACCGTCTTTTCCGGTTGCTTCTGCCGAATTTGCCATAAGATTATAAAAAATCTCGGTGAGTTCCGTTCTGTCGCCGTAAACAATTCCGTCGGCACAATTTATTTCAACATTAACCCTTATATTTTTTGAAACCTGAATTTTTCCCGCAGCATCAAGCACGCAGTCGAACACGTTCACATAGGTGCAGTCTCCGACAGTATAGTTAAAAATATCGAGAATTCTGTTCATTCTTTCAGAAAACGAAAGTATGTTTGTTTTTATTTCCACAAGGCTTTCCATACCCTCATCCGAACCATAGTTGTTTATCGCATTGTTGTCCAGTACCAAAAACAGTGCCATAAGATTTTTAAAGGTATGAAAAACGTGTCTTACATCTTTAAGCACTATTTTTTTTCGTTTATGGCGGTATTTGTTTTTAAAAATATTAACCTCACACAAAACATAAGATTTAACAAACAAAAATCCCAGCAAGGTAAGAAAAGCAATTATTATAAAAAGTATATAATAATCAAGCTCCCGTATTATGTTGTATGCCACACCCTCCACATTGCATAAATTTGATGTTGTAAGAAAATATCGCAGCGGGCTTACAAACAGTATTGTCAAAAACATACTTTGCAGCAGAAATACCGAAAGCATAAGCGAAACAATATAGTTCTGTCGATAAAACATTTTTGTTGTTCGGTATTCCTTTATGTACCGTATATAAGGCAAAACGCAGACGGCCAGAATATAAACATATGAATAGTTGTCTGCAATTTTTTCTATAAGTGATATTGCCGTAAGGCTTTCGGCGCTCGCTGAGTAATGCTTCCGCAAATATATATTTTCGGCAAATGAGTTTGAATTGACATATACAAACAATAATGCCGACAGAGCATATACCGATACAATAATGCATCGTGTGGATAGATAAAATTTATTTGATGCCCCATCTATATAAAAATACATCATAACCGTCAAAAACGCAATTATGGATATAAGCATAAGATATTTTGTGTCGTAAAAGCTTATACGGATTTTGCCGAGATACTTCATAATGTAGAATTCAATCTGAAAAAAATATCTATAATTGCTTATGCGCATAGTATAAATTGCAAGTGACAAAATCAGCAAATCAACCGCAAAAAACCCTGCACCGAAAACAAAGCTTAACTTGTTTTTTGCTTTCAGAGTCAAAAGTACTGCGGTAAATATTAAAACAAAAATCATTGCAATGGTCATTTTTTACACTCCGCCAAATAATTTTTTGTTAATATAACTTATACTTTGTGTAAGGCATCAATGTATCGAAGCCGCTCCAAAAAAGCAACTTTCTCATCGGCTTATCCGAATCCGTTATTTCGTTTTTAATCTCAAGAAATCCAAGAGGTGGAATACTGTACTCCTTTATATCCGCGCTTAGCAAAGCTTTTTCATCCTCACTGTAAAGAGCCGAAATAACTTTTACATCTTTTTTTCCATTGCTTACATTATACACTTTAAATATTGCAAAATCAACATTGTTTTCTTTTTTTTCCACACAATCCGACACAACTATATCGGATGCCGAAAATTTTTCATATTCGTAAATATACGTTCCCGAGGAGGTTGTAACATATGCCCGTGCAAGATTAGGATGAAAGTGTATTTTCCAAATATCCCTGCCGTGGGGGATTCCCCTTACGATATGCCAGCTCTCACCGCCGTCACGGCTTTCAAAAAGCCCCTCTGACGGTGCAAAATTTTTGTTATCCACACCGCCCGCAAGAAGATGAAGCACATTGTTGGGATTTTGCGCAACGCTGAATATATATTTCATATCATATCCGTCGTCCGAACGATTTACAACCTTGTAACCGCCATCGTCATATATGCGCATACCACCGGAAAAAAATCCAACATAAAGCCTATCTTCTTTCACCGCGTCTGGTGATATATCCTGAAATCCTGCAGTTACGGGGTATAGATATTCCCAGTTTCTTCCCATATCTGCCGACTTGTAAATTTTGTTATCCTTAACGCCGTAAACAATATCGGGATCAACGGGCGACACCGCATAAATCGGGAAGTCGGATTTCTGCCAAGTCAAACCGCCGTCATAGCTTACGATTTCCTTGGCATATATAACCCCCTCGCGGTTTTTATTGTAAAATATTTTCGTAGTATTAAAACCTGCCGTTGCCGGAATATCCGAAAATGTTTTTCCGTTGTCCCGACTTTCTTTTATAATAAACCCTGTTGAACTTTGTCCGACATTTATAAGAATGTTGTTTTGGTCGAACGGATTTCTCGCAACCGAACGTGACGCACCTTTTGAGTTGTGCCGCAAGGCTATATAATTCGCAAGAGGATAGCTTTCACCGACGTTTTTGTTATCGGTTTTAACTGCACCGAAATCCATAACAGAAAAAATAATATCATTATCATCGTTCGGATTAAATGCAATATCCATAACTCTCAAGCCCGAAAAACCGCTTGATGATGCAAAAAAGTTTTTACCGCCGTCAAGAGATTTGTAAATTTCTCCATCCATTGAGGCAATTATTTCATTCGGATTTTGAGGATTTACCGCTACAGGCTCGCAGCCGTAACCGGTTTTGTTTGACATAAAACCCAGTGACGTGTTCATCGCCATTTTGTTAAAGGTAATTCCACCATCGTCACTGAAACGCAGCGGATACGAAATTCCGTAAAGCTGAACATAAAGCCGTCCGTTTTCGTTGAAAAAAATCTGTCCGAAAGCATCTTTTAATCCACTCTGAATTTGCGAGGATTTTTTAATCTGCAAAAAACTTTTTCCTCCATCGGTTGATTTATAAAGATAATCTTTCGTCACACAGTAAACATTTTCGGAATTTATCGGATCAAATGCCGCCGACAAAACTGACGGAACATCAAAATCCGCAACGTTCTTCTGCCATGTTTCGCCGAAATTGCTGCTTGTCATAAGTCCATTATCTTTTGTTGCAAGCACAAATTTATCACCGATGATATAAAAATTATAAATCATTTCACCGTCATAACTGCAAACAAGCTCCCAGTTTCCGCGCGACACGCGTTTGTAAATTTTCCCGTTGTGCCCTGCACAGTAAAGAGTATCTCTGTGATAAGCAAAAAGGCTTTGGGAATGATGCCGGTAAAAATCGAGATTTTGTTCAAATGTCCAGCTTTCGCCGCCGTCATACGATACATAAATTCCGGTTTGGTCAGTGACCTTTGTATTATTGCCGGTGGAATTGGGACAAACTGCGGCATAAACCGTTTTTACGTCAGCAATATCACACTTTATCGCAACAGTTCCGAAGCATCCTATCCCCACGGAAGAATTTTTCCAATTTTTTCCGCAGTCTGTGCTTTTCCAAACTCCGCTCGTATCGGTGCCGAAATACACGATGTCGGTGTTTTGGGGCGAATATTCCATAGCAAAGCCCTTCTGACCGCCCTCGCCTCCGTGATAGTTGTTTATATACTGATTCTCTGTTGTAAAATTATATTGCTTTAAATACGGTGCATAATCGGTAGTGCTCAATTCATCAATTCTGTCCGCGTCAAATTCGTTGTAGATTTTCAAAACGTCAGATGCACTGCCGTTTGCATTTACCGCCGAAACGGTGTATTCTCCGCTTTTGCCGAAAGGAAACGACACCCCAAAGCTTCCGCTTTCATCTGTTTTTATTTGCTTTATATAATCGGTTTTGTACGTTTTTTCATTATCGTTTAACAAAACAAAATTTTCAATGTTTTCTTTTGCTGCGATAATACTGATATTTTCATTTTTTGCCGCATCAAAGTTTCCCGTCACATAAACCTTTCCGTTATCGTATTGCGCCCTCACGCCGCCCGACGCATAAGCGCCGAGCGACAGTAAAGGCACAAAACCCAACAACAAGGAGGTTATAAGTAAAAACTTATTTTTATTCAAAATCCACACACTCCCCAAGAGGCGCAAGAGTTGAAGATGTCCAAATCATTGTGCTTGCTGTGTAACCCGTAAAGTCACCGTCCGTCAAAGCCTTCGGTGTAAGTCTTGCAGCGAAGGGAACCTTTGCACCCGGTGCAACGGTTTCTGTTTTGAACATTGTGTCATATAAGCTTCCGTCATTTGCATAAACCGCAATGATGATTGAAATACCGAGAGAATTTACATCGTCCATATTTTGAACGGTGTAGTCTGCGGTGAGCGTACCGTTTATGCTTCCCGATGTTTTAACCGAGATGTCATATGCCATATTTTTCTTAAGCGTGATTGTGCATATTCCCGCATCTCCCCATTCGTCGATGCAGTTGACGGTTATAATATGCTCGTTTCCATCATAATTTTCTATTGTGAGTGTGTTCTCGTTTACGCCTGTTTCGGCAAGTACACCGTCAACATAAAATTCATATGTCACTGTGTCACCGTCCGCATCTGTCCCGTCTGCAGTAATCACAACGGTGTCACCCGCCGAGTATTTTATCTTGTCTGCCTTTAACATTACGACAGGAATACTGTTTGTGGTTGTGAATATCTGCAATCTGGGTCTGTTTTCAGTTGCCTTTCCGAATGTTGAATAACCGTTTGAAGTTCTTTCTATGGTGAACATAACGTACTTATCACCGTTTGCAATAGCTTTTTTTACTGCCGCCGAAAAATCGAAGATTGTATTATACGACCATTTTGAGTTGATATTCTCATCACCCTCAATTTTGGCAAGAGTAGACGGCAATATTTTTCTCTCTATTATGTTTACATCACTTCGGTTAACCACTGGACCGGTCGTATCGCTCCATTCATTGAGCCCGTAAAGTGTAATTGTAGATCCTGCCTGTCCGCCGCCCATACTTGTAAGCAAACGAGCAGTTGATATATTTTCATCGGTATATTTGCTTATATCGAATTTTGAATACAATATCAGATTTCCGATTGACGCCTTGCCGAGTATATAGTTATATGGGCTGTTAGCCGTTGTATTGTTATATTCCGTAAAGATTTTTTCATCATAACTATTGTAGAATATACCCTCTACGGTATTACATGTTAAAACAGGCGCACCCTTTACGGTAATTGTTTTTTCGGCAAAGCCGTAATCACCCCATCGGTCGGTAACTTTAACCTTTATGACATAACTTCCTGCCGCCGGATTTGCAAGCGTAAACATATTTCCCGAAATACCGTCGGCTACTTCATTATTGTCCAAGTAAAACGTATATGTCAGGCTGTCGTTATCACCCTCATCCTCGTCCGTTCCGTTTGCGGTAAATGTGATTGTATCTTCAAAGGTGTAAAAGTCTTTTTCCGGCGAAATGGAAATTGTTGCGGTCGGCGCATTGTTGCTTGATGTAAATATCTGCAATCTTGGTTTTGTACCGTCACCTTTCCAGAATGTGCCATATGCGGTGCTGTCAGGCTCCAATACAAACGCTATGTACTCTTTGTTCTCGCTGATTGCTGCTTTTATAACATCAGTCATATCAACCGCCGCATAATACTCCCACGTACTGTCGATATTTTCGTCCGCAAACTTTACACGCGCACCGTTTACCTTTGCAGGAGTTCTGAAATAAACCGCTTTTTCATCTCTGTTAACTATTGGGGCCGTTTCCGTATTCCACAAACCGGCGTCAAATGTGTATATATTCATAGGACAGTTGTCAAAATTTCCGTTATAAGCAATCAAAAGTCTTGCCGAGGCAATGTTTTTATCTGCAAAATCACTTGCCTTAAATTTCATATATACACTCTTTTTACCGTACTTATAACCCACTCCGTCATCATTCAACTTAAACTCTCTGCCGTCAAGAACAAAACTTCCGGAGTTTGTATAACCGCCTACATTGTTTGTCCACTCCGAAAAATTCATTCCGTCATACCCGTTAAGATATTCACCGATGAGAGTGTTTGCAACAACTGACGGTGCGGTTGTGCCGTCCCCTTCCGCGAACACCGCGCCCGTAAACACCGTTCCGATCAGCATAACTGCTGTGAGCATTAACGCTATTGCTTTCTTCATTTTTTAAACCCCTTTCAACTTTTAAAATTTTAATTATTTTTTATATAATAAATATTTTGAGGTCTTGTATATTCTGCCTGAACAAATATTTTTATATCTTCACCGTATTTTTTACCTAAAATTGCACTTGATGCATCAGCCTTTGACATTGTGATATTTCCATTGTTATCAACACTGTACATATAGCCAACCGCATATATGGATTCAAGCTTTTCCTCCAAATAGGGATCAGTCAAATCAAGATCCGTTGTAGAAAATCTTGCATAACCGTTTTCCGTAAGATAAACATCTCCCACAAGCAGTCTGTTTGATGAATTGCTCTCAAATGCCGAGTTTTGATTTTTGTTTGCTGCATTTGCAACAGGATTTAAAAATAATTTATTATTGTAGTCATAAAGCTTTTCTATCTTCGCAACGTATCCTTGAGAGTCAAGTCCCACCCTGAACAAATCGCCCGATTTAAGATTTTCGCACTTCTTTGCTTCCTCTGCCGTAAGATTGGTTTTTGAATTGTCCGATACTACACTGTCAAATATATTGTCTGAATCCGAAGGAACATAAAGCGTTGTTTGCGCACCGCCCCTGTAGCAATCTATTCTGTTCAGATACGCATATTTTTCGCTGCTGTCCGTAACCTTTTTAATTCCCGCAAAAAGATACACATTTTTGTTGACCTCTTTTTCCTTTGCCCCCTCAACGAGCACAATGCTTCCAAATGGTGAGTCAGGCGAAAACGACCAGATATCAACCTTATATGATTTATCATCGGTAAGTCCTGTTACCGTTGAAAGATCGTCCCAGTCTCGCTGCTCATTTATCAGCACGAAAAAATCATCATTTCCTGTGATAAATTTGCCGCCGAAAGCGTGGCGGTAATTTATATTCGATGAACTCTTGTAGAAAAGCATATTTTCGTTTGTACCGATATATCTTCTCACAAGTGTTGTGTCATCCTCATATGCAATATTTTTAGTCGGAGTGTCGATATAAGTTATCTCGCCGCCGTCATTCGTGCCGTATGCCGCCGCAGTGGGAACAAAATCCGTATTTGTACAGCCGAGCGCATCGGTTATCTCTTTTTTCTTTTTGCACATTTTGCCGTCTATCTTTACCGAATCCGCAAGGTTCAAATTAATATATTCGTTATTGGCGGTAAAAAGTTTCAGTTTAATTTTGTCCGCCGCCGAACCCTCGGAGTTTACGCCTACAATAAACGCAGAGGTGTATTTGTTGCTCTGACCGATATCGATATATGCCACCCTGCCATTTGTATCAAGTAAAAATTTTCCGTTTGTTCCCGGCTTATATTCGCTTGTTTTTATATGCTTTTTAAGTTCGGGAGTAAGCTTATGTTTACCGCCGTTTACATAAATGTATCCATCCGAGTCGATTTCGTCAATCTTTCCCTCAACGGTCTTGTCCGACATCACGATTTTTGCATATTCGTTGTCAAGACTTTTTGTAACCGTAAGCACTGACATAACCGAAAATTTATTTAAAAGTTTGCCGTCCGAATTGTATTTTTCATACAACTCGTATTTTGACAAATCTGCATTGCAAAGCGGTGAATTAAGGTCGTAGAGAATTTCGTTTTCTTCATCAAAACCCTTAAGCGCAACGGTATCGTATATGGTTATGTGCACCGCGTTGCAGCCACTTCCGCCGTTTTTGCTGACAAGTTCAACCTCTCCGTATTCCTTTGCGAAAATATCGTCAAAACTGTGCTTTGAAAAATCAACGGGAACACCGTTATAATAAAACCTTGTCGACAAATTAAGCCTTGCGGTTTTTGTTCTCGAGTTATCGTCATATTCGATATACTGCGGGTTCACATGCACGATATTGTCAAAATCTATCGTTATGCTTTTGTTGCTCGCTGTTTTTAACATATACACAAATTCGGGTTTGACCGTTTCGTCTGCCCAGAGTTCAACATCATAGCCAATATACGAATCGAATTTTTCGGGAACGTTAAAAATTCTTGTTCCGTCGATTTTTACCGTACGTCCTTTTTCGGTTGAAAGCGCAATATCAGTATATTCTGCTTCACCCTCATACTTTTTGATATTACGGTAAAAGTCGAGCATTTGTTTGTCGCTTTTTTCGAAAGATACGGTTTTGTCCGACATAGACGAGGTGTCGCACACATAGCAGTTTATACTGTCGTAAAACAGTGTAACCATACCAGAAAAGTTAAGCTTTTCGCGGTTTTCATTTAAAACGTTTGCAATTTTAAGCTCGTTTGCAACAGAGTGAACAGACGCAGGATAATTACCCTTAAGCTTTACAAGCGGCCCATAGCCGAGTGCATTTATCATAATTACAACCGCTTCGCAAGTGTCGATTGACGAATAAGGCGCAAAGCTCCCATCGGGATTGCCGTTTATAAAACCGAGCGATTTTGCATCGGATACCGCACCGAAAAACTCATTTTTCTCGGTGACGTCCCAGAAAACGGTAGTCTTTCCACCCACACCTTCTTTGCCGACAAGCTTTAAAAGATAATTTAAAAAAACGCCTCTTGATACCGTTTCGTCGCCGTTGGGAATATTCTCCGAGTCAAAAACACCTATTGCCGATAAAAGTGCGGCTTTTTCACTGTCGATATTTGTTTCGGCCGACGCAAAAGTTACTGACATAAATGTTCCGGCAAGCACCGCAAAAATAATAAATATTGCCGTAATTTTCTTCATATTCTACCCCCTTTCATCAGACTGCCGACTGCAAAAATGAAAATACCATTTTTGCACTTTCCGCTCTTGTAATATATGCCGTCGGTTTAAAGCTTTGGTCGGAATATCCGTTTATAACATTTGCGCAATACATTTGTTTTACTGCGGTTTTTGCGTAATCGGCAATGCTTTCGCCGTCAATAAATTCGGTATATTCCCTGTTTTCTTTCATCGCATAGGTTTTAAACATCGCCGCGTTATACAGAATTTTAACTGCGTCCTGACGCGAAATTTTATCATTTGGGCTGAAATTTCCGTATAAATCTCCGTTTGCTATTTCTGTTTTCTGTGCCGTTGCCGCAAAAGAATAAAACCAATCGTCCTTTGAAACATCTTTAAACGTGCAGTCTATGCCTTTAATGTCAATTTCTGTCGCAGAAAGCACAATTTTCAAAAATTCCGCTCGTGTTATATTATTGTCCGGACAAAAATTTTTGTTGCCGTAACCTGATACAACACCGCGCTGATTAAGTCTTAACACACTTTCATATGCCCAGTGCGACAAATCCATATCGTTCCAAACCGACTGCACAGTCCAAATGTTGTTGTTTGTTTCGTTGCTTGGTGCTGAAAACTTTTTTCCGCCTCCCGAACCACCTTTGCTTCCGCTGCCGTTGCCGCTATCCTGCTCGGTGATGCCTGCTCCGTATTGATTTGCCGCCTCGGCAAAAACTTTTCTCCAGCCATTGTAGCATTCTGCACCTTTTTTTCGGATATATTCCGCAATACTTGATTTATATGTATCGTTCGCGGATAAAAAGTTTTTGTCTATATCCGCAACACCGAGCAAATCGGCATTTTTCACAATAAATTTCACCGCATCAGTTGTTTCTTTAAGCTCGTAAAATTTCAAAACATCAGCATTCAAAATGTAGTCAGACGAAATTTCGTCAACACTTTTGTAGTTTTCTTTTCTGCCGAAAAGTTCTTTTGCAATCAAAGTCCTGCTTTCGTCATTAAGCTGACTGTAATTGGGATTCGAAAAGAAAACATCCTCGTAATATGCCATAAAATTCTCGGTTTCCGCCGCAGATTTCAAAAGATTGAATTCTTCCAAAACCGCAGGATAATCCGATTCCTTTATATATGTGAAATACTTGAAGGCGCTTTCTCCCGTTTCGCTTACTGCATAAGCCGCATATCTGCCCTTATCACCATTAGATTTATACGAAAATGCACCCGGTTTTGCAAGCTGTTTTACATAATCGATGCTTAACTTTTTGTCGGCGTCTGATTTTACCGAAAATGCGTCAAAATCCCGTTTAAACATTTCATCGTTGTATTTTTGGCTGACCACCGCGTTGACGGTAAAATTTGCATTAAACACACTTACCGAAACTTTTTCGTCATTATCAAATAATGCAGTAACCTTCACCGTTTCGGTTTTCGGGTCGGCGCTCACCGAAACAGTACCTGACGCATATACCGCCGATGCTGAAAAAACGAGCGCTCCGGCAAGAATTGCCGCAATGTGATTTTTCATTGTTTTTCATTCCCCCCTATTTGTTTATAAGCATATTCAGATTATACATAAAGTGCGCGATATCCTCATTTGAAGCAGCCTTACCGCTTTCATATGAAATTTTGTCGTCCAGAATGTTTAAATAACGGCATTTTGAATATGCATACCGCGCATATGCAGGAATATTTTCCGGAACATCTCCCATTTCAAAACCATCCGCAATATGTTTAAAACTTAATATTCTGCCTGCGATAACCGCCAGCTCGTCGTATGTAACGTTTTCGTCCGGGTTAAATTTATTATCCTGTGCCATAACCAAAAGCCCGTTGTCATACATACTTTCAACATAAGTATAATCATATCCGCCGTTTGACACGTTGTCTTTCTCGACGTCACTGTATGCCGAGGTGTTTTTTTCTCTTTTAAGATTGAGCATACGCGAAATATATCTTGCAAAATCGCCTCTTTTCGTTCCGCCGTCCGGATTGAATTTTCCGTCGGTGAACTTGTCGTAAATTCCGCTGTTGTAAAGCGATATTATGTCATTTCTCGCATATGAACCGTCTATATCCGTGTAGAGCGTGTCGCCTGCGTCAAAGAATTTTTCGTATTCGTAAACATATGTTCCGCCCGATGTACCTATCCAAACCTGTTTTTTGGACGCACGGAATTCTATTATCCAAATATCTGCCGCGTTCTGCACTCCCGGTACGCTTCTGAACGTTTCACCGCCGTCGTATGACTCAAAAAGCCCGGGTGTACAGTAATTGTATGTTGCATAAAGTCCGCCGGCAACAAGATGAAGTTCGTTTTCGGGATCTTGTGCAACCGAATATATCGGTACTCTGCCGTACACCCGCGTAAGACCGTTTTTGTCATTCAACATTCGTATTTTTCCGTTTTCAACCACACATATTCCCGATGAAACCGTTCCGATATAAACTTTATCTTCCTTGAATTTGTCAATCGACATTCTCTGCAAGCCGGATGGAAGTCCCGACACAATCGTTGTCCATGTCCTTCCCTCATCGGAGGATTTATTGAGCGAGCCGCCCGTTGCGGAATACACAATATTTCCGTTAAACGGGCTTATCGCATGAATTTTATACTGCGGAACAACCCAAGTATTGCCGTCATCATATGACACAATGTTACCTGCGTAAACGGTTGACGGATTGTCGGGATTAAACTGCAAAAATCTTGTGTCGCATCCGTGCGTACCTTCAACATTGTGCCAGTTGAGTCCGCCGTCAAGGCTTTCTTTTATAATACTGTTTGCGCCCCAATTTCCGCGATTTTCCAAAATTCTTTTGGGGTTTTTGGGGTCAACCGACAATGATTTTGAGGTTTTTGCTCCGCCGTATCTCACATTCGAAAATCTGTCCTCATTGGGCATATAATAAACAAGCGGATAACTCTCTCCGTTTCCCGTATATGCACTCATAATGCTTGAACGGTCAATACAAGTAATCCAAAAAGCGTTTTCGTCACCGTTGATGTCAAAGTAGAAATTCGCTGCCCTCATTCCCGAATATCCGCTCGACGCAGGAAATAGATTTTCACCGCCGTCATTAGATTTCATAATCTGACCATCCAGCGAAATCCACATCAAATCAGGATTTTTAGGGTGTATAAAATACGGTTCGGCGCTATATCCCCAGTTATCTCGAATTATGGCAAGGTTATTGTCAACATTGGGACGTTTAAAGGTTTTACCGTAATCATCGCTGTATCTCATAGGATTTTGAATTGACGAGCTTGTCACGTAAAGCCTTGCTTTTCCGTCAGCTCGGACAGGTGAAAAGTTAAGACGAAAAAACTTTTTATCCTTAAAACCGGCATCCTGATAGGTGCATACAGCCGCCCAGCTCTTCCCACTATTTTTGCTCTCGTAAAGCTTGTCGGGAGTTACCGCAAACCAATGTGTATCATCCGCAGGGTCGGCTGCTATTGCGCGCACGTTTTCTTCGCCTATTCCGTTGTTAAGCTCAATCCAGTTTGCGCCGTCGTCATACGATGCCAAAAGCCCATGTTTCTGTGTACATGCAATAACCGTGTTTCCTATAACATCAATCGCCTCAATATATTCATCTTTTAATCCTATGTTCTTCCATGTTTCGCCTTCATCCTCCGACTTGAACATTCCGCTATGGGTTCCGCAGGCATACAGATTGCGTTTACCGTTTTTTAGAGCGTCGGAATACTTAACGGTACAGTTGCTGAACACTCTCGGCTGAAAATTAAGCTGTAAGACCTGTTTCCAGCTTTTCCCCGCATCGGTGGATTTGTAAAGTCCGGCTTCAGGCTTTTGCGAAGCGCCCCCCTCGTTTGTTAAAACCGACACGAACGCAATATGTTCGTCATCGGGCGAAAATGTCATATAAATCGTGCCGGCAAGAGGTATTCCTTCATCCGACGGCATCCACGAAAGTCCGCCGTCTTCACTGCGCCACACCGTTTCGGTATCTGTCCCCAAAAGCACAAGATCAGGATTTGTCGGTGCGGCGGTAATTGTAAAGCACTTTTGTCCGCATTCTCCGCCGCGATAACCTGCCGCTGCTTGTTCCGGTGTCGTGAGATGAAACATTTTCATCCACGGATTTACCGATGTGGTTGTAAGTGCATCAATATCGGTTCCGCTCGGAATTATCGATAAATCTGCCCCATCGCACCCCGTTTTTGCACCTTCAACATGGTTATCAAAAGTATCTGCTGCAAAACCGGAGAATGAGTTAAACAACATACATACCGTTAAAGTAAATAACACAAAAATTTTTTTCATAATTCACCTTACCCCTTCACAGCACCTGCCGAAAGCCCTTTTACAAAATATTTATTTGCGACCGCATATGCAAAAAGAACCGGTATGAGGGCTATTGTAGAACCTGCAAGCATTAAATTCCACGAGGACGCCGCCTCACTTGAAGATTTGAGCGCCGCAACTCCCACTATGAGTGTTCTTTGGTCGGGACGCGTAAGCGTAAACAGCGTCGGCATAAGATAATCGTTCCACGATGCCTGAAAAGATAAAATTCCGATTGTCGCCATAATCGGCTTTAAAAGAGGAAAAATTATCGAAAAAAATGCCTTTATAAACGAACAACCATCAATATACGCCGACTCCTCCAATGCGGTGGGAAGGGTGCGCACATAACTTCTCACAAGGTATATGTTTACAATTCCAATACTGAAAAACTTTAATACGATAAGTCCCCAAAGCGAATTTGAAAGACCGATTTTCCCCAAAATTTCAAACTGCGGATAAATCGTTATTGAACCGAGTGATACAAACATCAGCGACGAAAATACGGCAAAAAGTATGCCCTTTCCTGGAAATTCGCCGCGCGCAAACACATAGCCTGCGGTGGAAGACGTCAAAAGATTTATTATAACGCAAAAAATTGTGTAATATGTACTGTTCCACAACATTCTGCCCACCCTAAAACTATCGGAATTCCAAGCGGTTATATAGTTATCAAACGTAGGATTTCTCGGAAAAAGCGTTTCGGGTGTCGTGAGAATTTCGGCATTCGTTTTAAACGACGCGAAAACCGTGTAAACTATCGGAAGCAGTGTAATAAACAGCACAATTATAAGAAATATGTAAATCGGTATATTTTTTAAAGCTTTTTTCATTGTTGTACCTGCCCCCTAATAAACATTTTCCATTCGCTTGCTTAATTTCATATATATGATTGCAAATATGCACATAAAAACAGATGTGATAAGCGACATTGCACACCCATATCCTATGTTTACTGAATTCGACGCAAATCCCGGCACAAACTGGTTTACAATATATGACATTACCGTAAATGTTGTGCCGCCGGGCGCACCGTTTGTGGTCACGAGAATATAGTCGCTTGTATGCAACGAACCGTTGAGCGCAAGGAGTATAATTGTCTGCAAAACGGGTGCCATCATAGGAAGTGTTATTTTAAAAAACACCGTAAACCTGCCTGCACCATCCAGCCTTGCCGCCTCATACATTTCCTCCGGAACATTTGAGAGCGCCGCAAGAAAATACATAACATTTACGCCGAATGTATTCCACACTGCCCCGATTATAAGCACTGTCATTGCGCCGCGAGTCGTGGAAAGCCACGATATTTCGCTGCCTATTATGCCAAGCTTTATAAGGTTTGCATTGATAAATCCGAAATAGTCGAACATATTTGAAAATATAAGTCCTATAATTGCTATACTTATTACGTTCGGAAGATAATATACCGAACGGAAAAACCCGCTGCCCTTTATTTTTTTGTTCAGCATAAGGGCAATCACCATTGCAAGCGGAAGCTCAAACGGCAGCTTATACACCATAAATTTAAGCGTAGTAAGCCAAGTTGTCCAATATGTTGTATCCTTAAAAACACCAATAAAATTATCCCAACCGACAAACTTTTGCATAGTTTTGGTTCCCGTATAGAAAAACCATGACTTTTTCATAGCCCAAAGCATGGGATAAAGCGTGAAAAGCAAAAGTCCCAGAATTTCGGGCAAAAGCAAAACATAGCACTGGCTTACCGTATGTTTTTGAAAACCCGTTTTTTTAAAACGGTCTTTTTTGTTTTCTTTCAATGCCGTTCTCATCTTTTAATCTCCCACTTGTCCAAAATTGCGTAACTGTTATCATATTCGGGATTTACTTCTTTATATCTCTTAACGCCGTCCGCAGCAATTTTATTAAGACGCTTGAGGCAATCTCCCGCGGAAGATTTTCCCGTCCATATTTCATTGTTGAATATTGTTGCAAGAGTATCTTGACCCGATGTATCCGCTTTAATCGTAGGCGGTACAGGGGTTGAAATTTCATTAAGAGCAGCAAATTCCGTCCATCCTTTTTTGGGATTTTCAATCTTCGCATCTTTTATAATATCGTAATTCCACGGAATATACGCGCCTTTTTTATAAAGTTCTCTCAAAAGTTCATCGCTATGATACCACTTGTAAACAACCATAATTTTTTCGGGATCTTTTATTTCAAGCGATTTTTTATTGATATATGGGCCTGTGCTTGTGCCTGAATGTTGGAGATATTTGTTGTTAACGTCCTCAACAGGGAGAGGAGCAACTCCCCAGTCGCATTTTGCGGGGAACTGATCGTTTAAAACACCTACATCCCACGATACCGCAAATTTCATACCGATGCCTCCCTCGGCAAATCTTGCCCTTGCGGTGTCGTTGTCTATGTTTTCCGCTCCGGGATAAAAACTTTGGTCAGCCTTTATGTCCATTATCATTTCGATGGGTTTTTGTAAAATTGTGTAGTCGTACTCTCCTTTTGTTGGATTATAATAGCTCCTGCCATAACTTGACATAAGGTTGCACGAAAGTTCCTGATAAACCCAGCTGCCCCATTTGAGCGGAAGAATTATACCGAATTGTTTTTTCGATTTATCGGTAAGCTTTTTAGCGTCCGCACGCAGTTCATCAAACGTTTCTGGCGGTTTAGCCTCACCTTTTTCATCCACTATTCCCGCAGCCTTAAACATTTCTTTATTATAAATAAGACCGTATGTATTTGTTGAAAACGGCAGACAGTAGGTTTTGTCCTTATATGTATGCGTAAAATAATTCAAATGTCCCTCATATCTTTTAACAAGCTCGCTGCCGCCGGGCAAATCCTCTATCGCCGCAATATTTCCGTTTTCGGAATATTTATCGATGCCATCGCTTATAAAAAGATCAGGTGCCTGATTCGTGGTGAGCGCAAGCTCAATCTGTTCTTTTAAATTGCCCTCTTTAACCTCGTAATCGAGAATTACATTGTTTTCCTTACCGATTGTTTTGTTAAACTCGTTAACAAGCTCCACCATAACTGCTTTGCTGCCGCCATCGGCAGTCCACATTGTAACGGTAGTCATACCGTCTTGCGCCTTTTCTTTTCCGCAGCCCGAAAACGTGCCTGCGGCAAGAGCCAAACACAGCGCAAGGCCCATAACCTTTGCAATTTTTTTCATTTTCTTATACCTCCGTATTGTTTTGTATCTTAATTATACACCCAACCAAATTTATTTAAAAGTGGTAAGTTTTATATCCCCCTTTTTTGCTGATGGGGATATAAAACTTACCACTGTTTAAAATCAAAACGGCGGTGTATAATTATTACATAAGTAAAAAATTTTGAGGAGTGAAAATATGAACGAATATAAGACCTCGCGCGCGGTTGTAATAGAAAGACCGTACAAGGCGAATTTAAGAGAAATAAAACTTACCGAGCCGAAACCTGATGCGTTTATTGCAAGAACGATGTTCAGCAGCATAAGCAGCGGAACGGATATGAAGACGTACAAGGGTATGCAGCACCCCGAACAGTGCTACTATCCGCTTGTTCCGGGATATGAAACGGCAGGCGTTATTGTAAAGGTTCCAGAACAGGGTGCAGATTTAAGCCATTTTCCGAAAAGTGCGCAGTGCCTAAAGGTCGGCGACAGGGTTATGATTAACGAATGTAGGAAATACGGCAATGTATGCTCTGCTTGGGGCGGCGGCAGCGAATACACAATAAAAGACTCAAATACCACAAACGACCAATTTGACTACATGGTAAAAATTCCCGACAATGTTACCTATATTCAGGCGGTTTTAGCATATCTGGCGTGTGTACCGCTTAAAGGAATTATGCGAATGAATCTTCGCAAAAACGAAACATTTGTTGTTATCGGTGCCGGAATGGTAGGTGTTTCGGCAATTCAGGAGTTTAAAATACTCGAGCCGACGCTTAAAGTTATCTGCATTGAACGCAACGCCTTCAGACGTTCGATTGCCGAAAAATATGCTGATTTAGTTGTATCACCCGATGATGCTGTAAACAAAATAAGCGAATTTACAAACGGTAAAATGGCAGACCAGCTTATCGAATGTTCGGGAAATCCCGAGGTTGTGGGTACACTTCACAAATACATAAAAGACGGAGGCTGGGAGGATGACGACACTCCTGCGCATATTCATCTTCAGGGCGATTATCCCGATAAAATAATTTTTGACCATTATCACAGATGGTTTGTGAAAAATGCCACAATTACAATGACGTGTGCACTCAAAGCAGGCTGCAAGGAGCAGGTTTTGCAGTGGATTTCGGAAGGAAAATTCGATACCGACGGACTGCCAATCGAAATATGGCCCGTTTCAAAGTGTGCAGAGGCATTTGAATACAAGGCGAAAAAGGGCGAGGACGTATTTAAAATTGTGTTTGATTGGAGCAAATAATTATGATTTTCGGAAACGCAGCGTGGGGTTTCAGAGAAACTCCGCTTAAAAAACAGCTTGAAATTACGCACGGTATGAACCTTTCGGTGCTGGAGCTGGGCATTGCAAACGCACCGTCCGATTTGCCGCTCGATATATCGGACAGCGAAATCGAAAACGTAAAGGCTATGTTTGAAAAACACGGCATAAAGCTTTTGTGCGCCGCAACGGGCAATGATTTTACGCTCGGCAATGATAACGATATTCCGAAGGTTAAAAAAGTTATTGACATTTGCCGAAAGCTTGGAATTAAGTATTTAAGAATTTTTGCAGGGTTCACGCCCGTTTCGGAAATGACGGGCAAAAAATGGGAAAATATGGTTTTGTGTCTTAATGAAATTTACCGTTATGCAAAGGATAAAAATGTCGTTCCCGTTGTTGAAACGCACGGTGGTGTAAAGGTTTTTTCCGACGGCGTTAAACACTTTGCGAGCGTCACTATTGACAAAAATGCACTCATAAAGCTTATGTCGGACGTTCCCGACATTAAGTTTAATTTTGACCCTGCAAATTTTTATGTAGCAGGGGTGAACAATCCCGAAGATATATACGAAATCATAAAAGACAAGGTGTGTTATCTGCATTTCAAAGACTTCGTAAAGCTTAAATCGGGTAATTTTGTGCCGTCGTACTGCGGAAAAAGCAATATGGACTGGGATAAAATTTTGAAACCTCTCAAAAATTTTGACGGTCCTGCACTGTTTGAATATGAAAACACCGCCGATGTTGAAATCGGGTGCAGACACTGTTTTGAATTTATAAAAGAAAAATTTAAGGAGAAAGAAAAATGAGCAAACCGAAAGTGATATTTTTACCGCACGCAAACATTCAGTATTCTCAGCTTGCGCCCGAAAAGCGCGAATGGGTTATGCGAAACTGCTACGAAAAACTGTTTGATTTAATTTTAGACGGCGATTACAAAATCGGCTTTGAGGCGAGCGGTATAACCATTGACGAAATGGCAAAAAAAGCACCCGAGGTGCTTGCAAAATTAAGAAAACTTGTCGAAACGGGCAAGGTTGAGCCGGTCTGCTCGCCATACATACATTTTATGCTTCCAAATATCCCAAAGGAGGTGTGCCTCGACTCTTTGAAATATTCTATGGAGGTTTGGGAAAAGCACACCGGCAAACGACCCGAAATCGGCTGGAATCCCGAATGCGGCTGGGCAGGATACATTCCCGATGTATACAAAGAGGCAGGATTAAAGGCGCTCATTATGGACGCAGATTCGCTTATGCTCTCGTTTGACGAAATACGCAAGGCTACAGGGCTTGAATACGATGTTGCGGGTCATTCCAACAAAAACCATCTTTTCAAAATCGAAGAATACATAAAGGACAAAAACGAGTTTTTGAAATTCATTACAAACGCCTCAACTGCGCCGAACGGACTTAAAATGATTTTCCGTTCCGACTGTATGGCAAATCTTCTTTTGTGGTATCTTATGGGCGCGACCGAGGGACTTCGTGACGAGCCGATAAATATGGGCGAAATCAAGGCTATGCTTGAAAACTGGAAAGAGAGAATTGCACGCACAGGTTCGTTTATTATGCCGTATGCCGAGGACGCGGAATATATCGGTTCCAGTGCATATTTTTACGTTAAACAGTTTAATCAGGCAAGATTTTTTGAGGAAGAACCGAAATCGGTTGAGCGTTTTAAAAAAATTCTCGACGCGGCAAAAGATGCAGGATATGAATTTGCACTTCCGAGCGAGGTGCTTGACAATACGATTGAAAATCCGTATGTTGACAATATTGAAAACGGCGTTGCGTGGCACGGCGGAACGGCGAAAGCGTGGGCAAATACCGAATATTCACGCATTATGGATCCTGTTTGCATTGCGGTGTTTAACGGCATAAAGGCGGTTGCGGAAAAATTGGAAGAAGATTTAAATTCTCTTGACATAAATTTAAACAATGCAATGAAAGCCCTTGCGTCCGCATGGGTATCCGACTCGCGCTGGCCGCCTGCGCCGACAAGTCCGGGAAGATTTAACGTTCGTGAATCGCTTGACGATTTATATAGCGCCAACGATTTTATTGCAAAGGCAATGGAGGATGGAAAAATTGCCGAGAAAAAGGGAATTTATTCACCGAGCCTTATGAAAACGCAGATTGCGGCAATTGACAAACTTCTGATGGAGAAAAAATATTTCGGAGAGTAAAATTTCAATGAAAATTGATAAAAAACTTGAGCTTGTTCATTTTCAGCTTACAAGAAACTGCAATTTAAGATGTGAATTTTGCGGGCAGTGGGGCAAAAAAGGATTTTTTTCAAATATTTCGGGCAGTGAAATGAGCCTTGCCGACTGGAAAAACACAACCGATATGTTGTGCCGCCGCAGAGAAAAAACGGGCGAAAATCCGTCAGTTATGCTCTGGGGCGGTGAGCCTTTGGCATATCCTTATTTTGACGAAATTGCAGATTATCTCAAAAAGCATGGCTTTACGCTCGGAATTGTGACAAACGGAACATTGATAAACCGCCACAAATCTGCACTTGAAAGCGGGTTTAAAAGCATTTATCTTTCTGTCGACGGTGACGAAGCACTCCACGATAAAATCCGAGGAAAAGGAGTGTTCAAAACTGTTCTCAACAATATCGACACGCTAAAAACCGATGCGAAACTCACGGTTATGACGGTTGTCACAAAAGAGCTCGTGCAGTCGTTTTCGGCCTATGCAAGTGCGGTTGAAAAGTTTAATCCCGACGAAATTTTTCTCCAAGATATGATTGCGCTTACCAACCGAGAAGTTGAAAACTACCGCGTCCGTTTTAAAAAAGTTTTTTCAAAGGACGCGGTTTATGTAGATTCATGGGTGACGGATTTTCCTTTCCGTACGAACAAAAACCTTGCCGACAGTAAAAATTATCCGTTTAAGATTACAACCAAAAAGCACGGGATACCCAACAAATACGGACATTGTCTGTCGCCTTTCAAGCACATATGCATTGCGTGGAACGGCGAGGTTATGCATTGCACCGATTTTTATGATTTTTCCGCAGGCAATGTTAAAATTGATGATATTTCAAACATTTTTGACAACAAATTGTCAGAAAAATTCCGCAGCGAAATTGTTAATGGCAAATGTGTTTTGTGCAATCATTGTTCCTGGCTCAACAATGATTCTTTTGATGTGTAATTTTTCGAGCGCACATAAAAACGGCAGGGTAACCAAACCTCTGCCGTTTTTGTTATATTGTCAGCAATAAAAATCTTTGATTTTATCGTCAAAAACAAGAATGTCCGTGCACTCTGCGTTGTTGGCGGCCAAGCTGCAATTTACGGTTATTTTGTTTCCATCGGCGCTGATTATTTTGATATTGTACCCCTCAACATCAAGGTTTTCATAATTTGTTTCAAAAGAAGCGAAATATCCGTTGTAACGCATCATTTTAGATTCATCATCTATATACTCCTCTATATTGCCTATAATTTCAAGATTTTGTGCAACAGGCCAATCCATACTTTCGCCGGTATCGGTGTACGTTAAATCCTCATTCAAAGTCCTTTCCATAGGAAAACCGATAAATACGTTTTTAAGACTGTTATCTGTATTTAATGTAAAATATATGGCAGCCGTACACTCATAGTCAGTAGGTTCAACCCCTAACTTTTTGTATAAATTATATCCTATACTTGTGCTTAACGGATTATAGTCTTTACAGCCTAAAAACTGTAACCCTGTATATTTATCAGAGTCAAGTTGTTTATGAATCTCTGAACCGATACTATATCCGTCCAACCACGCTAATTTTTGCTGCCCCTTGCCTCCAACAAAGCCCAATGTGTTTACATTGCGAATAATTCCCGAAGAAGCTTCCCTCATCTCATATCTGGAAAGTGTGCATTTAATACTGCCATCTTCTGCTGCAATGTTGTTTTTTAGCCAATCGGGAACATACTTGTTTTGAACATTGATTGTAAATTGCATTCCGTCCCTATAATAAATTTCGTTTTTTGTAAAATGCTCCAAGCCGTCAGAGCCGACCGCCGCCATAACGATAGTTGCACCGAGCATTGTAACGGCTATTGCAATCGACATTACCGCCGCCATAATCTTTGAAATCCGACCGCTTCCCCTACGGATTTTTGTAAATCTGTTCTGCAATGTCTTTTTATTTGCACTCATTTTTGTTGTGTATAAATTTTCAAACATTGTTTTAGCTCCTTATCCCGTTATTCCTGTGCTTTCCAGTCTATATATTCCATTTTCAAAGGATCTTTATATTGCGGTGTGCTTAAATCATATCGTCTAATCTCTTGAAGCTCATCGGAATTTAATATTGTCTGCTTTAACACAAAAGTGTTTTCATTTTCAAACGATAATCCCAAGCGAACAGCAACATCAGACGGGAATGTTTCTAACTGTGCAATTTTTCCTGTTGCCTTATCAATGGAGATACAAGTTTCCGCATTTGCTTGAGTATAATTTTCTATCATACATACCAAGTAATTTCTACTTTCTATTCTCTGCATAATTCTAAATGCATCGTTTTCCAATATCGTATTTAGCGTGTCTTTGTGTGCTCTGCTTCCGGCTCCGGCATTGGTATCAATAGTCAGGGTTAATGTTTCTTCATCAAAGGTTAAACGCCCTAAATAATATGTGTCGTGTGCAACGGCGTCCCACAAAATAGAATAGTCAGCATCTTCGTTTTCGGGTATCAAATAATAGGCAATCGCACGGATTGAAATATACGAGGTATCTTCAATCAGCAAAACAGGCGGAGCCCAAGCGTTAGTGTATTTTTCGCTGCCTATCTGACAATACCATTTCTCTCCATTTTCAGATACAATTTCAATAATAGGCATATTTATATTTGCCCCTGTGGTTGCACCGTAAATTTGCTGTGTTACAGAATCAGTAACCAGATTTTCTTGTCCCTCCCAAGCATAGGACGGGAAGCTTTTTTCGCCTTTCATATAACCGGGCACATTGCTTTTCGGAACATTGTAATGCACATTACAGCCAAGCATTTCAAATACTTTTCGGAGCGGGACATAATAACTGTCGGTATTCAAATACCGTGAGTTTTCAATGTGCTTGATATCTATCGTTTGTTTCTCACCATTCACAATAATTATTCCGTTGTTTAGTTCCCAACCGTCCATTGCCGCCATAACGACAGCCCCGCCGAGCATTGTTACCGCAATGACACAGGACATCACCGCCGCCATAATTTTTGAAATCCGTCCGCTTTTCCTGCGAATTTTTGTAAACCTGTTCTGCAAGATCTTTTTGTTTGCACTCATTTTAGTTGTGTATAAATTTTCAAGCATTTTTTAGCTCCTTTCCTCGACTAAATTAAGAATTGTCTGCATATATAACTTTTGTTCATCTTCGGACATATTTTTTGTCGCCGACATATCGCACGAAACCTCACACGCTTCGCTCAAAGCAGCACAGGCAAGATAGCAAAGCGGATTGAACCAGTGAACGGCATTTACCAAAATTGCAAACCATTTCACAAGCAAATCCTTTCGCTTATAATGCGTCAGTTCGTGCAAAAGCACCATACGCATATTCTCATCGGGAATTTTAATGCATGGAATATGTACAGTCGGAAACAATACGCCCACAAGCATAGGCGAGCCTATATCCGATGACGCTTTCAGTCTGATATGCTTTTTGATTTTAAGTTCCTTTTTTACTTCCGAAAATAACTTGTTGTCGGAAATCTTGACCGCATTTTTGTTTTTACGGCACAAAAACCTAAAATAGCTTATAATGACGACAAGCAAAAATATGAGAACGCCTGCGCTCCATATATATGCGATAAGGTCAAAAAGCCGTATTTGAATTTTGGGCGACAGATTAACCTCGCGATATTCAATCGGTGTGTCATAGGTTACAACCGTATCGGGATTGGGTTCCTCCTGCGGCTGCACTGTGGTCTGCACCGTTTGATTTTGCGGTTTCATAAATGCTCGGAATAAATGAACCGCCGTAAATTTTTTGCAGTTCGGATATTGTTTCACTTTCAATACCAGTTCTGATGTCATAACGCAAATTTTGTAATTCTTCCGTATCAAATTCCTGTGCCTGTTCCTTTAAACCGGCATATTCCTTTTGAGCGTTACCGAGTTTTGTTTTGCTTTCGTTTGAGTGTCTTTCCATAACGGGAACAGCTTTTTGAATATCGTTTAGTTTAGTCTTAACCGTCTGAATATTGTTTGTATTGAGGTTTGCTAAAATTGTATTTTTCTTTGTACGCAATTCCTCGATTTGCTCCGACAATTCATTGACAGCTTGTGTTAATTCCTTATGTCTGAAAATCTTAATCGGCGGTGTTTTTGCTTTTTCATCCTGTTTCTGTTTGCGTTTGCTGATTTTTGATTTTAATTCGGTAATAATTGCGGAATAATCATCGCAATGAATTTTCAGCCTTGCGGCTTCCGCTGTCTTTGCGTTTTTCCATTTATCCGCAAAATTTATGACATACCGGCAATGAATCATTGTACTGCGTAATTTTTCAAGTGTTTCCGCAGCGGCGGGCAGGGTGCGTTTGATTGCCTCCGTCAGCTTCTTTATCCGTTTTTTGATTTCACGCAAAATATGGTTGTCCTCTTTAATCTGCCGATTTAATTCACACCGTTCGGAAACGCCGCCTTTTTTCTCAATTATCCTTGCGGAAATTCCCTCATAAATTGTCGGCTGTTCATCAATGCCCCTTGCCTTATGACTTCGGTGGTCGATACGGCTTTCGGATTTTGCAAGTTCAAGATATTTATTAGAAATATCCGCCCAGTTTTTTCGCCATATTTGCAACTGCTCCTCGCTGTTCCAACGCTCCGTTATGGGGTTTTGCCTGCCGTAGCGTGTGCTTTTCGGATATTTTGAAACACGCTCCAA
>NZ_JACRTE010000016.1 GCF_014385105.1 Qingrenia yutianensis
TATTTCTGTTTTGGGGTATACTGCTTCAATAGCTGCAGGAAAGCCTGTAAGTCCGTCAACACAAGCTATCAATATATCCTGCAATCCCCGGTTTTTCAATCCGTTCATAACAGATAACCAGAACTTAGCACTTTCATTTTCTCCTACCCACATACCCAACACTTCTTTGAGTCCATTCATATTAATGCCGATTGCTATGTATACAGCTTTTTTTACAATCTGACCTTCGCTTCTTACGTGAAAGTGTATAGCATCCATAAAGACAACCGCATATATTTCTTCGAGTGGTCTTGACTGCCATTCACGCACGATTGGCAGTATTTTATCGGTTATTCGACTTATGGTTGTGTCTGAACAGTCTAAACCGTAAATATCCCCGATATGAGCTTCTATATCGCTTGTAGTCATACCTTTAGCATACATCGATATTATCTTTTCTTCGATGTCGCCGGTCAGCGTTGTTTGATTCTTCTTTACAAGCTGCGGCTCAAATACACCGTCTCTGTCTCTCGGTATTTTGATTTTCGTCTCACCAAAGCTTGTTTTAAGGGTCTTTTTGGAATAGCCGTTGCGGCTATTTTCACCCTCTTTGTTGCGATAATCATACTTGGTGTAACCCAATTCATCATCAAGTTCTCCGTCAAGACCGTTTTCTAGCATTTCTCCGACCATCATTTTGAATACATCTTTCAGGTCATCAAAATTCTTCACATCGAGTCCTTTCATGATGTTACGCAAATTCTCCTTGCGTTCTTTTTCCGCTGCCCGTTCTTCGGGACTTAATTTGTACTTAGGCATAATTTAAACCTCCAAAATGATATTTTTATTATATATCATCTTGGAGGTCTTGTATAGACTTTACACAAAATTTGGGATAGTCTCGCCACTCCTCGATAAGACAACATTGCCTTAAAAACATATTTTTCGCGCCTTTCTGCGTTAAAAAAGCTCGCAATCCGTCAGGATTACTCACTTTTTTGCCTTGAAATTCATCAAAAAATCTTGTTTTTAAGGTGCGGAGCAGTTTTGAATATCGGATTTTACAATTCAGACAAGAAATAAAACCTGCCGTTATGCTGACGCATATGGCAGGTTTTTGACGTAGTATGAATTTAAAATACGGCTTCAAAACCAATGCTTTCTTATTGAGGAGAGGCTAAAAGCCGTTTTTTATATTTTATTGAAAATTTTTATGTCTTCATCTGAAAACTCATAATCTCTTATTTCACTGTCGGAATTTTCAGAATTTTTTATCAAAAATTCCAAGTCCGCCGAGGTTTTCTCCGCCTTTTTATCTATGTATTCAAGTTTTTCATATAATTTTTTATTCATTTCGGCTCACTTTAAAAATTATAATTCTTTGTATTCTCGGTTTAATTCTACAAGCAAATCAAAAAGCCTTGTAGTATTTACCATACTCCACTCCCAGACTCTGAAAGCATAGGCAAACGAAACGAGGTATCTGTCCTTTGCAGGAGGCAGATTGTCGTAATCCATTTTTAAAAGTTTTTCCATCTCGGGAATTATCGTTTCTTCAAGCTGTTCTATTGTGCTTTCGCCCGGTGCATCATTTTTTCGTCTGCGAAGGTCATCTTTACTTATTCTCAAAGCTATATCCACCTTTTTCTTAAATAACCTTACTTTTTCGCTTTCCATTATAATTACCCCGTCCTTTAAAGTTTTCACATTTTAATTTATTTTCTTCCCTCCGGCAAATATTTCTTCGGGAAAGTTTTTATAATTTATGCAAAAATAGTTATCTTTCGTTATGAAAACGGGCGGATTGCCTTTCGTTTCAACCGCTGCAAACGCAAAAGTTGTGAAATCCTCATAATTTTTATCGTCAACATCAAGGCCGTTATCATCATCAAAACAGGTATCAAATTTTGCCTTAATCTGTGAACCGTCTTTCCATTTCAATAACATTTCTTCATTTTCATATTCATTTATATTGCAATAAAATTTTATTACTTTTTTATCGTTTTTGCTGAAATACATATTTTTAAGACCCTTAAATTATAAAAATTTTAATTAAAATAATTTTTGATTACCTCATAAAACAACTTTTTCGTCTTGTTTTTCATAAAATTTTCGTATTTTTTCCCCGTATCATCATAAATTCTTTCAAGCACGCTGAAAGCTATAACTTCCTCGCTGTATCTGTCGTTTTCCGAAAGAACATTTTCGATAAAATCAAAACATTTTTTCAAATTTCCAAAATCGCCGTTATCTCCGCAAGACAGCAAATACGGCGTAAATACATTGCCGAACACCGTGTGTGAACCCGTTTCGTCCTTTTCCTGCCACAATGTTTCTTCTTCATACTTTTCCTTTATTTCGGGTATATTTTTTAACAGACACAAATTTAATTCTTTTGTTTTCATAAAAATTTCCCATTATAATTTTTTGTAATCTTCGTGTAATTTCACAATGAGCAAATACAATGTTGACGCGTTTTTCATACTCCATTCCCACACTTTGAGAGCATATGCGAGCGAAATCAAATATCTGTCCTCTACCGGCGGCAGATTATTATAATCCATTTTCAAAAGTTTTTCCAGCTCGGGAATTATTACTTCTTCAAGTTGCTCAACCGTGCTTTCGCCCGGCATATCGTTTTTTCTTCTTCTTAATTCGTCCTTGCTGATGTCAAGCGCCTTTTCTAAGTTTTTCTTAAACATTTTTACTTTTTCGCTTTCCATTATAATTACCTCACTTTTATTCTATCGGGATGATTTCATCAAAAACGCAAGTGTACTTTTCGTTTATTTTTTTGTCGTCGTGATAATGCCCGAAAAACCACTTTTTAAAATCAATTTTATTCGATATTTCGTCTAAAAAATCATTTATCCCGTCATTTTCATAATGAAAAATCCCGCTGTTTATAAACCCGGGCGCGCAATGAGTTATGATATAATCTACTTTCCGCCCGTTTTTTTCAAGATTTTTTCGTGCGTTTTCATATTCTTCCGCGCTTGGAATTTCCTCTTTCCACCACGATATTCCCTCGGTACGGTATTCTTTGTCGTGAGAATTTGCACCGCCGAACGCAAAAATTTTCTTTTTGTCAATATTGTATACTTCACCGCGCATTAAATGAAAAATTCCTTCGTCAATTTTTTGCACCTTGCCGCCCAATAAATCTGCAATTTCAAAATTTTTAAGCATATCAAAATTTTCGTGGTTTCCGTCAATGAACAATGTGGTAAAATTCTTGTTTTTCAGCCAGTTGAGCCAGTATTTTTCCTCATTTTTACCGTTCCAGACACCGCCGAAATCACCGCAGATAATCACATAATCTTCTTTTGTCAGCGTTTTCTGCTCAGGAAAATTCTTCGTGTTCAGCTTTTTTATGTCGATAGGAATGTGTGTATCGCCCGTTATGTATATCATTTTATCATCTCCTTAATCAAACCAAAGCAAGTCATTTAGTGTTTTATATCCTTTATAAGGAAGAAATACTCTCTCCACAGGAACTTTTTCAATTTTTAATTGTTTCGCTATTTGTAATCTATGATGACCATCAACTACATACTTTTCTCCCATATATTCCACATATTTTATACTTTCCTTTATTCCGTTTTTTCTTATATCTTCTAATAATCTGTTATACTCTTTTCTGCTTAATGTAATACTATGCGTTTGTATTAGTTTGCTTGTCGAGATTCTCTCTATACCTTTACCCACATCAGCAATATCGTCGGAATGTCTTATAATGTCTTCTGCACTGTCAACAATATCGGAAATTTTATCTGCACTCTTTACAGCGTCTATAGCATCATCACCGTATTTTGCAATTTTTAAAATTTTTCCGCCGTACTTTGTAACTTCTCCGACAATAGGCGCTATAGAAACTATATCCAACGATAGTTTAAGTAAATCTTTTTTTGTGTGATTGTAATGACTTACATCATAAACAAAATCTCTTACATCAAATATTGCGTCTAATCCTACTAAAGCAAGCAGAGCGCCGACTATAACAGACCATACATTTCCCGAAACTGTGTTTTTTTCCGAATAATCGCCTAAAACGACTTGTTCCACAGTATCAGTAAATGGGTCAAGCAAGTCTTGTGCCAAATCATTTTCATCATTGTATAAATCTTTTATACTTCCTATGTTTTCGATAAAGTTTCCGTCTTTATCCAAAACTTCAGCCATACAATCACAATTCGGGTGAAAAGGTATAAAATTCTCTCCTGCGGAAGCCTCATTTATAGGTATTGATTTTCCTACATTTGTATGACATTCTTCGCAATCGTTGCCGTTTGAAATAATACGGTAATAAACACCGCCTTTTTCCGCTAACCTGTTTAATTTATAGTAAAGCGCAAAAATTTTTGTGTAGTAACATAAAAAAAGAGGAATTTTCGGAAAGTTTTATAAATTACTTAAAAAATCTCCGTTTGCGAAAACACAAACGGAGATAAAAACTAATGATTTGAAAAAGTGGTTTTTGTGCTTATGCCGTCAATTCTGCCGAGTTTGCCCGTCAGCGCATTGGTTTCGTCCTGCGGTGCGTCAACGGCAACACTTATCACCGAAATATTTTTCGCTTTATACGGAATTCCCATTCTGCCTATTATATAATCTTTATATTCGTGCAAAATTCTGTTCAATTCTTCGGTTTTTTCGATATTCTCCACGATAATTGAAATAAGCGCAACTCTTGTTTCTTCCATAAACTTCTCCTTAAAATCTGAAATCTCTTATTCCTTCTTCAATTTTTTTAAGATTTTCAATGCAAATATTTTTAACTTTTTCTTTCGGAATGTTTTCAAGTTCTTTATTTATAAGCGCCTCGCCTGCTTTCACCGTTTCGGGCGACGCATAATCCATCAAAAATTCTTTGAGCGTCATAAGCGCGTTGGGGTGACAGCAATTCTGAATTTGTCCCGACTTGCACAGCGACATAAACCTGTCGCCCGTTCTGCCCTCGCGGTAGCACGCGGTGCAGAAAGAGGGGATATATCCCATATTCATAAGCCATCTTAACACCTCGTCGAGCGTGCGCTGGTCGGAAACGTCAAACTGCTCTGTATCGTGCGGACGTTCCTTCTCGGTATATCCGCCGACCGACGTTCTCGAGCCTCCGCTTATCTGCGAAACGCCGAGTCTTATAACCTTTTCTCTCACCGCCTGGCTCTCGCGCGTTGAGATAATCATACCCGTATACGGAACGGCAATTCTTATAAGCGCGCATATTTTTGCGAAAATATCGTCGCTTATGCCGTTGTCAAATACGTTCGGGTCGATGTCGTCCGCTTTTTTAATTCGCGGAACGCTTATTGTGTGAGGACCTACGCCGTGCACCGCCTCAAGATGTTCAGCGTGCATCAAAAGTCCGGCAAATTCGTATTTATACATTTCAAGGCCGAACAAAACGCCCAGTCCAACATCATCAATACCGCCCTCCATAGCTCTGTCCATAGCCTCGGTGTGATAATTATAGTCGTGCTTGGGACCTGTGGGGTGGAGCTGAAGATAACTTTCTTTATGATAGGTTTCCTGGAAAAGGATATATGTGCCGATTCCCGCCTCTTTAAGCTTTCGGTAACTTTCAACGTCTGTTGCGGCAATATTTACGTTAACGCGTCTTATTTCGCCGTGCTTGTTTTTTATTGAATAAATAGTTTTTATGCTTTCGAGAATGTATTCAAGCGGATTGTTAACAGGGTCTTCGCCTGCCTCGATTGCAAGACGCTTATGTCCCATATTCTGAAGCGCGATAACCTCGTTTTTAATTTCCTCCTGTGTGAGTTTTTTGCGCGGAATGTGCTTGTTAACCGCGTGATAAGGACAGTATACACAGCCGTTTACACAGTAGTTTGAAAGATAAAGAGGTGCAAAAATAACAATTCTGTTGCCGTAAAAAGCTTTTTTAATCTCCTCGGCGAGCGCATACATTTTTTCTATTTTTTCGGGAATTTCGCACGCCAAAAGCACCGATGCCTCTCTGTGGTCAAGACCTCTGCAAAACGTGCCTTTGTCTGTTTTATACGGACGTGCTTTTTCAAGAATTTCGTCGATTAACGCCTCGTTGTTTTTGTTTTGCTCGGCGTATTCGAGCGTTTTTCTGATTTCTTCGTCATTGATAAATTCGTCCGCAATGAGCGATTTTTTGTCGTATTTATACATTAAAATTTTCCTCTCTTTCGGTTCAGATTTTCTTCACCGTTAGTAAATTAGTATATTTATTTCATTTTATCACATATGTTTTTTTATGTCAAATTTTTTGTTTTTTATTTTATAAATTCTAAATAATATAACAAAAACAGGAATAAATTAAAAATTCATTCCTGTTTGGCACCCTCTGCGAGAATCGAACTCACAACTAACCCTTAGGAGGGGTTTGTTATATCCATTTAACTAAGAGGGCTAAAAATCTTATTTTTATCTCTAACATTACTACTATACTTTATAATAATACAATTTGTCAATATTTTTTTACAAAATTCCTTGAAAAAAATATTATTTTGTGTTATAATATCTGATGTATATTTGTGCTTATTAAAAATTTTTATATACTTTTGTGTTATTTTTAATTTTTACTGTTTTTTACGTTAAAGGAGATAGAAATGGAACGACTTGAAGGTATCTGGCAGGAGGCTCTTACCTTGATGGAGGAAGAATTTGCCGACCAGCAAATTTCATATAAAACCTGGATAAAATCAATAACTCCGCTCACTATGACGGAGGAGTCTATATCACTTAAAGTGCCGACTCCGATAAACAAAACTATGATTTGCGAGCGTTATATGGATCTTATAAAAAACTCTGTTTTCTATATAACCGGCAAAGATTATCAGATTGACGTTATCGTTGACGGTGACAAAGACTTAAAACCTCTTATTCTTCCCGATTTTGACAAGGAAGAGAGAAAAGATATGGGCGGATATCCCCTAAATCCGCAGTATACTTTTGAAAATTACATAATAGGTCAGTCCAACCAGTTTGCACAGGCGGCGGCTCTTGCCGTTGCGGAGGCACCGTCCATTTTATACAACCCGTTTTTCATATACGGCGGTTCGGGACTCGGCAAAACTCATCTTATGAACGCTATCGGCAACCGCGTTTTGGAAACTTATCCCGAAAAAAAAGTTGTGTACGTTTCGTCGGAGCAGTTTGTGAACGAGCTTATCAACTCCATAAGACAACAGCGAAACGAAGAATTCCGCAGCAAATACCGCACAATAGACGTGCTGATTGTGGACGATATTCAGTTTATTGCCGGAAAAACGAGCAGTGAGGAAGAATTTTTCCACACTTTTAACTCTCTTTTTCTTGCCAACAAGCAGATTGTTATATCGAGCGACCGTCCGCCGAAAGAACTTCACACTCTTGAAGAAAGGCTCCGCACCCGTTTTGAAAGCGGTCTTTTGGTTGACATTCAGCCTCCCGATTTTGAAACGCGAGCGGCTATTTTGAAGCAAAAAGCGGAACAGTTTAACCTTGATATTGACTACGACCTTATCACATATATAGCGTCAAACATAAATTCTAACGTGCGTGAGCTTGAGGGAACGATTAAAAAAATAACCGCCCTCACAGGATTTTCAAAACGTCCAGTAACGCTTGAAATTGTGGAAAATGCGCTTGCGGATTTCAATGTGGTCAATGCCGGAATTATCACTCCGTCAACCATTATAACACTTGTTGAAAAACATTTTAATTTAAAAGAAAATTCGCTTGTCAGCTCAAAACGCAGCAAAGATGTTGCCTTTGCGCGCCATATTGCTATGTATATAATGCGCGAACTTACCGAAATGTCCACGCCGAAGATAGGTCAGGAGCTGGGCGGACGCGATCATTCCACAGTTTTAAACGGAATAAACAAAGTGGAAGAGGCTATAAATACCGATTCGAGCATTAAAAATCTGGTTAACGACATTATTAAAAACATCAGAAACAGATAAAATGCGAAAAAAGTTATCCACATACCTTTTTTATTACTTTTTCCACATATCCACAAATTGAGTATTGGGTTATCCACAAAAAGTTGATAAATATAAGTTATCCACAGGTGAATAAAAAATTTGGAAAATTCTGCAAAATTGTATCTGTTGTAACTGTGGATACTCAATACACTTTATCCACAATGTTATCCACAGCCTGAATTTACCTTTGCAAACCATAAAACCGACATTTTACACACTATACACACCGCCTAATAATACTTATGCTTATTTAAAATAAATATTATATTTACTATTCTATTGTAAATAACTAATATATTATATATTACTGTAAGGAGCTTATAAATTATGAAATTTTATTGTTTAAAAGAAGAATTGGCAGACGCTCTTAACAATGTTTCAAAAGCAACCAACTCGGCAAACAATATAGAAATTTTAAGAGGTATAAAGCTTGAAGCAAAAGAAGGATTGACTCTTTATGCAACAAATCTTGAAATATCAATAAAATGCACAATAGAGGCAAACGTTACCGAGCCGGGCGAAACGGTGCTTGTTGAAAAACATTTTAATTTAAAAGAAAATTCGCTTGTCAGCTCAAAACGCAGCAAAGATGTTGCCTTTGCGCGCCATATTGCTATGTATATAATGCGCGAACTTACCGAAATGTCCACGCCGAAGATAGGTCAGGAGCTGGGCGGACGCGATCATTCCACAGTTTTAAACGGAATAAACAAAGTGGAAGAGGCTATAAATACCGATTCGAGCATTAAAAATCTGGTTAACGACATTATTAAAAACATCAGAAACAGATAAAATGCGAAAAAAGTTATCCACATACCTTTTTTATTACTTTTTCCACATATCCACAAATTGAGTATTGGGTTATCCACAAAAAGTTGATAAATATAAGTTATCCACAGGTGAATAAAAAATTTGGAAAATTCTGCAAAATTGTATCTGTTGTAACTGTGGATACTCAATACACTTTATCCACAATGTTATCCACAGCCTGAATTTACCTTTGCAAACCATAAAACCGACATTTTACACACTATACACACCGCCTAATAATACTTATGCTTATTTAAAATAAATATTATATTTACTATTCTATTGTAAATAACTAATATATTATATATTACTGTAAGGAGCTTATAAATTATGAAATTTTATTGTTTAAAAGAAGAATTGGCAGACGCTCTTAACAATGTTTCAAAAGCAACCAACTCGGCAAACAATATAGAAATTTTAAGAGGTATAAAGCTTGAAGCAAAAGAAGGATTGACTCTTTATGCAACAAATCTTGAAATATCAATAAAATGCACAATAGAGGCAAACGTTACCGAGCCGGGCGAAACGGTGCTTGATGCAAGAATGTTTTCGGACATTATAAGAAAATCTGATGACGGACCTATAAACATTGAAATAAACGACAAAAACGAGGCTACAATTTATACATCTAAAAACAAATTTAACATTGCCGGTATCAGCGCGGAAGAATTTCCTAAATTCCCCGACGTTTATTCTTCTTATGTTCTCACATTTGAGTCTAAGGAATTTAAAGATATTGTGCGCGATACTGCATTTGCCGCGGCACAGGACGAATCGCGTCCCATTCTTACCGGTGTTAAATTTGAGGTAGGAAAAAACGAACTTAAGCTTGTTTCAATAGACGGCTACCGTATGGCTATCCGAAAAATGCCGATAAAAGAGCAGGAGGAAGAATTTTCTTTTATTGTTAAGGGAAGAATATTAAACGAAGTTTTGAAAATACTCCGCGATGACGAAACGGAAGTTGAAGTTTCTCTCTCAAACAACAGCGTTGTGTTTAAATTTGAAAATACGGTGATAGTTTCATCTCTTATGGGCGGTGAATACATAAATTACGAGCAATTTATTCCGAAAGAAAAGAAATTTTCCATAAAAATGGACAGACGCCTTATCACACAGACGGTTGAACGCGCGTCGATAATTATAAACTACGATGATTCGCGTCTGCCGATAATTTTGGATATTGACGGCGGTGTTATGTGCGTTGACTGCGTATCGAAAAAAGGAAATTTCCACGAAGAAATAGAAATAGAGCAGACTTCCGACACACTTTGCATAGGTTTGGGAAGTAAATTTTTCCTGGACGCTCTCAAAGCGTCGTCAAACGATAATATTATTATGGAATTTAACACCGAGCGTTCGCCTCTCGTTATACGTCCGACCGAGGGCGACGAGTTTTTCTATATGGTTCTTCCGCGCGAATTTAAAAGATAGGTGAAAAAATGGAAATTATAAAAATAAAAACACCTTTTATTCAGCTCCAGCAGCTTTTAAAATTTGCCGGCGTTGTTGAAGAAGGCACGGATGCGAAAATTCTTATACAAGAGGGATATGTTACTTTAAACGGCGAAACCGAAACAAGGCGCGGAAAGAAAATTTATCCCGGAGACGAGGTTTTAATTTCATACGACGGGCAGAAAATATCGTTAAAGGTTGACGGTGAAAATATTTGAAAATAAATTCTTTAAACCTTCACAATTTCAGAAATTATAAGGACGAATTTTTGACATTTTCCGACAATTTTAACCTTATCTACGGTGAAAACGGGCAGGGAAAAACAAATATTATCGAGGCCTTTTATTATTTCTGCACCGGCAGGTCGTTTAAAAACGTAAAAGACAAGGAAGTTGTTTTATTCGGCGAAGATACGGCAAAAATTAAGATAGAATTTGAAAAATTCGGTTCCTTAAATTTTGCGGAAATTTTGCTTAAAGATGAAAAAATTATCACATTAAACGGTGTAAACATAAAAAAATTAAGCGAGCTTGTAGGCTTTGTAAAGGCGGTTTTGTTCACTCCCGACTGTCTTAATCTCATTAAAGGCGCACCGAGTGAAAGAAGGCATTTTTTAGACGTTTTTATATCGTCGCTTTATCCTGTTTATTTTAAGCTTCTTCTTAATTATTACAAGGTTTTAAAGCAGAAAAACACTCTTTTGAAATCGTTTAACGCCGATGAAAATTTGATTTATGTGTGGAATGAAAAACTTGCGGAATTTGCTCATCTTATTTTTAAATACCGCGCGTTTATAATAGACAAAATTTATCCTTATTTAAAGGAATTTCAAAGTGAAATTTCGGGCGGAAGAGAAAATCTCGATATTTTTTACAATCCGTCGGTTAAAGAAAATTTTAACGACAGGGAAAAGGTTCTCCAATATATAAACGAGCATACGAAAAAAGAGATTGACGCGGGATTTTGCCTTGTCGGACCTCACCGCGACGATTTTTCTCTTTTTATAAACGGCAAGGATTTGAAACATTACGGCTCACAGGGGCAAATAAGAACGTCGGTTTTGTCGCTTAAACTTTCGGAATGTGAGGTTACGGGAGAAATCTGCGGAGAATATCCCGTTCTTTTGTTTGACGATATTACAAGTGAAATTGACATAAAAAGGCGCGGTTTTCTTTTTGAAAAAATAAAGGATAAGCAGACATTTATGACCTGCACCGAAAAGGAAAACGTTAAAAACGCCAATTTTATACACATAAAAAACGGCAAAGCTGTTAATTAAACAGTGCCTGAAAGGGGAAAAAATGTGTATCTTCATCTGGGTGCAGACGTTGTGGTGAAAAAAGACGATATTATAGCTATTATGGATATGGAATCGTCGTCGCTTTCGCGCACAACCAAAGAATTTTTGAAAAATGAAGAAATGATGGGCAGAGTTATAAACGTTGATGTTGAAAATCTTCCGAAATCATACGTTTTGGTGAAGTATAATAAAGATGACGCTTTTGTTTATATATCTCCCATAGCCACACAAACCCTTTTAAAAAGGGCAAATCACAGCAATTTGTTTGATGTCTGAAAAAATTTTTTTCGGGCGGAAAGGAAATAAAATATGAGTAACGAAAAAGTACAGAGCAATTACGACGAAAATCAAATTCAAGTGCTTGAGGGCCTTGAGGCGGTGAGAAAAAGACCGGGTATGTATATCGGTTCAACGTCCTCGCGCGGTTTGCACCACCTCGTTTACGAAATTGTGGACAACAGTATCGACGAGGCACTGGCAGGCTACTGCGACGAGATTTTGGTTGAAATAAACGAGGATAATTCCATCACCGTAACCGACAACGGACGCGGTATTCCTACGGGTATTCACCCAAAAATGGGTATTCCGGCGGTTGAAGTTGTTTTCACCGTTCTGCACGCCGGCGGTAAATTCGGCGGCGGAGGATACAAGGTTTCGGGCGGTCTGCACGGTGTCGGTGCGTCGGTTGTTAATGCTCTTTCGGAGTATCTCGAGGTTGAAATTTACAACGGCGAACACGTTTTTTATCAGCGTTACGAGCGCGGAAAAAGCACCTGCAAGCTTAAAGAGGTCGGAGATACAACCAAGACAGGAACGAAAATTACATTTAAGCCCGACTACGAAATTTTTGAAGATTTGATTTACGATTACGACATTCTTCTTGCAAGACTCCGCGAACAGGCTTTTCTTAACAAGGGTATTAAAATTATACTCAAAGACAAGCGCGGCAGTGACAGACAGGACATTTTGCAGTATGAGGGCGGTATAAAATCGTTTGTTGAGTGGCTCAACAGGGAAAAAACGCCGATACACGACGAAATTATTTATGTTGAGGCGAAAAAGGACGACACCGAAGTTGAGATTGCAATGCAGTACACGAGCGCTTACACTGAAAATCTCGTTAGCTTTGCAAACGACATTCACACAACCGAGGGCGGAACGCACGAAACAGGCTTTAAATCGGCGCTTACAAAGGTTTTCAACGACTTTGCGCGAAAGCTTAATTTCTTAAAAGAAAACGACAAAAATTTGTCGGGCGAGGATATAAGAGAGGGTCTTACCTGTGTTATCAGCGTTAAAGTTCTGGAGGCGCAGTTTGAAGGTCAGACCAAAACAAAACTCGGCAACAGCGAGGTCAGAAGTGTTGTTGAATACGCGATAGGCGAGCATTTGACAAACTTTTTGGAGGAAAATCCGTCGGTTACAAGGGCAATTCTCGACAAAGCGCTCACAGCGTCAAGGGCGCGCGAGGCGGCAAGAAAAGCACGCGAGGCGACGAGAAAATCTCCGCTCGGAACAAGCACCCTTCCCGGAAAGCTTACCGACTGCATTGTGAAAGACCCGACGAAAACAGAAATTTATATCGTCGAGGGTGATTCGGCGGGCGGTTCGGCGAAAAACGGACGTGACAGTAAATATCAGGCAATTCTTCCGCTTTGGGGAAAAATGCTCAATGTTGAAAAGGTGCGCCCCGACAAAGTTTACGGCAACGACAAACTCACACCCGTAATTCAGGCGCTCGGCACAGGTATTGCGGACGAATTTAACGCTGAAAAATTAAGATACGATAAAGTTATAATTATGGCGGATGCCGACGTCGACGGAGCGCACATTCAGACGCTTCTTTTAACGTTTTTCTTCCGCTTTATGAAACCGCTTATAGAACAAGGACACATTTATCTTGCAAAACCGCCTCTTTACAAACTTATAAGAGGAAAAAAAGAGAAAGTTGCGTTCAGCGACGAGGAAAGAGATAAAATAAGCGAAGAATTAAAAGACGGCGACGCTAACGCAAAGGTTGAAATAAGCCGTTTCAAAGGTCTTGGTGAGATGGACCCCGTGGAGCTTTGGGAAACCACTATGGACCCGAAAAACAGAATTCTTTTGAAAGTTACTATGGAGGACGCGGAGAAAGCGTCGAACATATTTACCGTGCTGATGGGAGACGAGGTTGAACCGCGCAGACAGTTCATTGAAGAAAACGCACAGTACGTTACTAATTTGGATATATAGTTTTTACTTACATTTATTACAGAAAATTCCAATAAATTTGGAGGATATATATGGCTAAAAATAAAAAATACGAAGATACGCATTTTGAAGAGTATCTTGAATCGCAGACTATTGTAGATGTTGACATTGAACAGCGTATGCGAGACGCGTTTATCGACTACGCGATGAGCGTTATCGTGAGCCGTGCGCTCCCTGACGTCCGCGACGGTTTGAAACCCGTTCACAGACGTATTTTGTACGCTATGTACGAGGAACATCTCACAAACGACAAGCCGTTTTTTAAGTCGGCTACAACCGTCGGTAACGTAATCGGTAGGTATCACCCTCACGGCGACGCGTCGGCATATGACGCTTTGGTAAGAATGGCGCAGGATTTCTCCTTGCGTTATCCGCTTATTGACGGTCACGGAAACTTCGGTTCGGTGGACGGTGACCCTCCGGCTGCATACCGTTATACCGAGGCGAGAATGAGCAAAATTGCCAATGCTCTTTTGGAAAATATTGACAAAAACACAGTTGATTTTGTTCCCAATTTCGACGAAAAAAGAAAAGAGCCGTCCGTACTTCCCACAAGAATACCGACGCTTTTGGTGAACGGAAGTTCGGGTATCGCGGTTGGTATGGCGACAAATATTCCGCCTCACAACCTCACAGAGGTGTTAAACGGCGTTATCGCACAGATTGAGGATCCGCTCATTTCGGTTGAGGACCTTATGGAATACATAAAAGGCCCTGATTTTCCGACAAAAGCGCTCATTATGGGAAGAAGCGGTATCAGAAGTGCATACGCGACGGGTAAAGGCAAGGTTATAGTCCGCGCAAAAACAGAAATTGTAGAAAACAGGGACGGCACTTCATCAATCATTGTTACAGAGTTACCTTATCAGGTTAACAAAAAAATGCTGGTTGAGTCTATTGCCGCGCTTGTTAAAGATAAAAAAATTGAAGGCTTGCACGACATTGACGACCATTCGTCCGACCGTGTGGGTATAAGGCTTGAAATTTCGCTCAAACGCGACGTTAACGCACAGGTTGTGCTAAATAAACTGTTTAAATTTACGCGGTTGCAAGACAGTTTTTCGATAAATATGCTTGCAATATGCGACGGAAAACCGAAAATTCTCGGTTTGAAAGATATTTTGGCGAACTTTATTTCGTTCCAGGAGGACATTGTACGCCGCAGAACGAAATATGATCTTGACAAAGCGCTTGCAAGAATGCACATCTTGGAAGGCTTAAAAATTGCCATTGCAAACATCGACGAAGTTATTGAAATTATCAGAAATTCGTATGATGACGCGAAAGAAAGACTTATGGCAAGGTTCGGTTTTTCGGACATTCAGGCGCAGAGCGTTCTTGATATGAAACTCTCGCAGTTACAGCGTTTGAACAGCGAAAAAATTGAGAATGAATATAACGATTTAAGCGCAAAAGTTGAAGAATATAAGGGACTTCTTGCCGACGAGCACAAGCTTTTAGAGCAGATAAAGAAAGAACTTATCGAAATCCGCGACAAATACGGTGACGAGCGTTTGACATCTATCGAAAACGGAATTGTGGACATTGAGGACGAGGACCTTATTCCGGTTGAAGAATGTGTTGTTACAATGACGCATTTCGGCTACGTTAAACGGCTTCCGTCCAGCACTTACAAGTCACAGCACCGCGGAGGACGCGGAATTTCGGGATTGAGCACGCGGGACGAAGATTTTGTAGAAAATATTTTCGTTACGTCGTCGCATAACTACATTCTCTTCTTTACAAACAAGGGAAGAATGTATAAGCTCAAAACTTACCAAATTCCCGAGGCGGGACGACAGGCAAAGGGCAGTGCTATTGTAAATCTTCTGCCGATTGAAAAAGACGAGAAAATAACCGCGGTTATTCCGATTAAAGAGTTTGAAGAAAACAAATATCTTACAATGCTCACAAAGCGCGGTGTTATCAAAAAGACGGATTTAACCGACTACGACACAATCCGCAAGGGCGGACTCATTGCAATCGGACTCCGTGAGGATGACGAACTTATTCACGTTGAACTCACGGACGGCGACAATAACATTATTGTAGGTACCAAAAAAGGTATTTGCATAAGGTTTAAAGAAAGCGACGTTCGTCCTATGGGCAGAGGCGCGAGCGGTGTTAAGGCGATAACGCTCAACGGCGATGATTTTGTTGTCGGCGCAGGCTGCTGCAAAGAGGGTGCTGATATTCTCACCATCACCGAGAACGGCTACGGCAAAAAGACCGATTTGGAAGAATTTAAAATTCAGAACCGCGGCGGAAAGGGCTTGTTCGGATACAAAATCACCGAAAAAACGGGCGACGTTGCAGGTATTGGCATTGTTAACGACGACAATGACGTTATGATTATAACGTCCGACGGTGTAATCATAAGAACTGCCGTTGACGAAATCAGCAAATTCGGCAGAACAACCCAGGGTGTAAGGGTTATGCGCCTTGCTGACGGTGTGAAAGTTGTTTCAATCACCACAACCGACAAAGAGGAAGAAAGCGACGAAAACACAGACGCTGAAACGGAAGAAAATCCGCAGGAAGTGACAACTGAAGAATAAAAATATGAGCATAAGGTTATAAAAGCCTTATGCTCAATTATTAAGGAGATTTTTATGAAAAAAAGGGTATCGGATTCGATAACGCACCACGTTGAAATAATAATGCCCCAGCATATAAACGGGCAAAGACGGCTTTTCGGCGGTGTTCTTATGCAGTGGATTGACGTTGTGGCGGCGGTCACCGCGCGCAGACATTCGGGCTGTAATGTTGTCACCGCGTCTGTGGACAATCTTAATTTTAAATCGGGTGCGAATATAAACGATTCTCTTGTGCTTGAGGGAAGAGTAACTTACGTCGGAAATACATCTATGGAGGTGCGTGTGGATACTTTTGTGGAAAGACTCGACGGCGAGAAAAAAGAGATAAACAGGGCATATTTTGTTATGGTTGCGCTTGATGAAAATAAAAATCCCGTTAAAGTGCCCGAACTTATAATTGAAAATGACGAGGACAGAGAAGAATATGAGGCAGGCAGAAAAAGATATGAACTGCGAAAGCTCCGAAAAAAGGAAAATTATTAAAATGTTCCCCGGGGAACAATAAAAAAATGTTTCACAAAATTTGCTTTATTTGTCAATTAGCTATTGCACTTTTATATGAAAGTGTGATATACTGTTAAAAGATGTTTATATGAAGATAAGAAGGTGAAACAATGGGTAAATGTATAGCCGTCGCAAATCAAAAAGGCGGTGTAGGAAAGACAACAACTTCAATAAATTTGAGCGCCGCGCTCGGTGAGTGCGGAAAAAGAGTGCTTTTGATAGATTTAGACCCCCAGGGAAACGCGACAAGCGGTGTGGGTGTTGACAGAAATGAAGATATTACCTCGGTTTACGACGTTTTGGTGAACAGTACGGCAATGGAACAGGCGACCGTTGTTACAGAGTTTGAAAATTTGTCGGTTTGTCCGTCGAATGTTGACCTTGCAGGTGCGGAAATTGAACTTGTGGGTGTGGAAAACCGTGAAAATTGCCTTAAAATTGCACTTTCAAAGGTAAAAGACGACTACGATTACATTATCATAGACTGTCCGCCGTCGCTCGGACTTCTCACGCTCAACGCGTTTGTGTGCGCCGACACCATTTTAATTCCCATACAGTGCGAATATTACGCGCTTGAGGGATTAAGCCAGCTTATAAAGACAATCCGTCTTGTGAAAAAAGGATTAAATCCATCGCTCGACATTGAAGGAGTGCTTCTCACAATGTTTGACGCGCGGACAAATTTGTCAATTCAGGTTGCGGACGAGGTTAAAAAATACTATCCCAAAAAGGTTTATGCGTCGGTTATACCGCGTAATGTGCGCCTTTCGGAGGCGCCGAGCTACGGTCAGCCCATCACGGTGTATGACGAGAACTCGAAAGGTGCGGAAAGCTATACAAAACTTGCGAACGAAGTTATTGAAAGAAACGAAGGAGTGAAATAAAATGGCAATGGGAAAGGGTTTGGGCGCGCTTATATCGGACACGGGCGTTGCACAGGAAAACCCGACGGTCGTTGAACTGAAAATTATAGAAGTTGAACCGAACAAAAATCAGCCGAGAACCAATTTTGACGACGAAAAACTTGAAGATTTGGCGGCGTCAATACGCGAACACGGTGTTATTTCGCCGATTTTGGTAAAAAAACAGTCCAACGGATTTTACAAAATAATTGCCGGCGAAAGACGCTGGAGAGCGTCGAAAAAGGCGGGCAAAAAGACAATTCCGGCAATAATAAAGGATTTTACAAATCAACAGGTGCAGGAAATTGCGCTTATCGAAAATCTTCAGAGGGAGGATTTGAACCCGATTGAAGAGGCTCGCGGTTATAAACAGCTTATGGAGGATTTTGAACTCACACAGGAACAGATTTCGCAAAAGGTGAGCAAGTCGCGCTCCACGGTTGCAAACTCGTTAAGACTTTTAAACTTATCCACAAAGATATGTGGATATCTTGAACAGAACAAATTGAGCGCCGCGCACGCAAAAATTCTTCTTTCAATAACCGATAAAGATTTACAGGACAACTACGCGGAAATTTGCGTGAAAGAAAACCTCACAAGACGCGAACTTGAAAAGCTGATAAAAGAAAATCCGAATGGAAAAATTATTGAAAAAAAGAAAAAAGAAGTTAAAGAAGATTTGAATTTAACGCTTGCGCTTATGGACTTTGAAAAGAAAATGGAAAATTCGCTCGGCACAAAGGTTAAAGTTATAAACGGCAAGAAAAAAGGAAAAATAGAAATTGAGTATTACGGCAGTGCAGATTTGGAAAGAATTTGCAGAATTTTGAACATCGGCTGAAAAAACGGCGTTTCAAATCAAAATGTAATGATTTTTTAAAAATAGGGTAATATGATTTTACTATTTTGAATGAAAATACGTTAAAACTCAAATTTTGAGGTAATAAGGATATACACTTCAAAAAATATAAAAATTGTTCCCCGAGGAACATTTCAGGAGATAGTTATGAACGGTAAAGTTAAATTTTTATGGATTTACACGGCAATACTTTTTTCATTTGCGCTGATACTTATAATTTTTGCTTATCTCACGCAAAACAACATTTCAAAAGAAAATGAAGCGATAAACAAAAATATGAGCGGTTACAAAGCGAATATTGAAAGTCTTACAAAAGAGAATGAAAATTTGAAACAAAAGCTTGACGAATTAAATACCGAGCTTGCGGACGAAAAAGCAAAAAACGAAAAATATTATGAAATTGAGAAAAACGACAACACCGAAGAAATTGCAACTGTCAACGAAACCGTGAAAAAAGCGTTTGACGAATTTGCAAAGGGAAATAAGAAAAACGCAAAAAACACTGTAAAAGACATTGACACCGCGAAAACAGGAGATTTGCAAAAATACATTATTGATAAAATTAACGAATAAAAAGGGGTAGTAAAAATGCTGGACATTAAGGTAATCAGAACAGAAACCGAGCGAGTTAAAAAGGCTCTTGCGCGCCGTAAAGAGGTTGTGGACATCGACGCACTTTTAGCGCTCGACAACGAAAGACGCGAGGCTTTGTTTGAAGTTGAAAAGAAGAAAAATGCGCAGAATGAGGAAAGCAAAAAAATTCCCGTGCTCAAAAAAGAGGGCAAGGACGTCAGCGCACTTTTTGAAGATATGAAAAAACTGTCGGCTGAAATTAAGGAATACGACGAAAAAATCAGAAATCTTGACGAGCAGATTAACAAAGTTATGCTCACAATCCCGAATATTCCGGCTGATGACGTTCCCGACGGCGAAACCGACGAGGACAACGTTGAAGTAAGAAAGTTTATGGAGCCGACAAAGTTTGATTTTGAACCTAAAGCGCACTGGGACATCGGCGCGGATCTCGACATTCTCGACGCTCCGACCGCAGGCAAGGTTACGGGCACAAGATTTACTTTCTATAAGGACAAAGGTGCGCGTCTTGAAAGGTCGATAATCAACTTTTATCTCAATACGCACACCGAACAGAACGGTTATATGGAGGTTTTTCCGCCGTATATGGTGCACAGAAGAAGTATGATAGGCACAGGTCAGCTCCCGAAATTTGAGGAGGACGCATTCAAAGTTATGAACACCGACTATTTCCTCATTCCGACCGCGGAGGTGCCGGTTACGAATATGTACCGCGACCAGATTTTGGACGGAAACAAACTTCCGATTAAGCACGTTGCGTACTCGGCTTGTTTCAGAGCAGAGGCAGGCTCGGCAGGCAAGGACACGCGCGGACTTATCAGACAGCATCAGTTCAACAAAGTTGAGCTTGTTAAGTTTGCAAAACCCGAAAATTCGTATGATGAGCTTGAAAAACTCACTCGCGACGCGGAAAAAGTGCTTCAGCTTTTGAAACTTCCGTACAGAGTTGTTAAAATTTGTGTCGGCGATTTGGGCTTTACCGCGGCGAAAAAATACGATATTGAGGTTTGGATGCCCAGCTACGGCAGATACGTTGAAATTTCGTCGTGCTCCAACTTCGAGGATTTCCAGGCACGCCGTGCAAACATCAAATTCAAAAACGCGCAGGGCGAAAAAGCGCAGTATGTGCACACGCTCAACGGCAGCGGTGTTGCAATCGGCAGAACGGTTGCGGCAATTTTGGAAAATTACCAGAATGCTGACGGCAGTGTGACGGTTCCCGAAGTTTTAAGACCGTATATGGGCTGCGACGTGATAAAATAAGACACAATTTTAATAAAAAATATGCCTCTGCTTTTGCAGGGGCATATTTTTGGGATTGGGTGAAAAATGAATAAAAAAATTAACTTTTTAATGATTGCCGCCGCGGCGGCGCTGTGGGGAATGATAGGTTTATACAGCAGTTTTTTGAGTGACCGCGGATATACAAATATGCAGATAATTTTTCTGCGCTCGGCTCTGACAACGGTGTTTATGGGAATTTTTCTCCTTATAAAAGACCGAAAACTGTTCAAAATTGACATTAAAGACGTGTGGATTTTCGTCGGAATGGGATTTTTGAGTTTTTGTATGTTCAATTTTTTCTATTTCAACGCTATAAAACTCAATAATTCACTGTCAATGGCGTGCATTTTGATGTATACCGCGCCGATTTTCGTAATGATTTTGTCGGCGGTGCTGTTTAAAGAAAAAATAACACTGCAAAAAAACATCTCTCTTTTTCTCACTATAATAGGGTGCGTTTTGGTGTCGGGCGGAAACGTGTCAATGACTCCGCTCGGACTTTTGGCAGGTCTTGCGACGGGGTTCGGATACAGTCTTTACAGCATTTTCGGCACATACGCGGTGAAAAAATATTCCACATATACGTCCACATTTTACGCGTTTTTGTTCTCGACAATCGGCTCGCTGTTTATGTGCAACCCGATTGACGCGGTGAGAATAACGGCGGAAAGCGGTGTTAATACGGCGCTGTTTTTGTCGTTCGCCGTCATAAACACGGCGCTTCCGTATATGCTCTACACAAAGGGACTTGAAAAAATTGAGGCGTCAAAAGCGATAATAATTTGCTGTGTAGAACCGGTTGTTGCAACGGTTCTGGGCGTTTTGGTGCTGAAACAAAGCGTAGGTTTTATATCCGCGCTGGGAATGTTGTTCGTTTTCGCGGCTATTGCAATTTTGAACATTAAATTTGAACACAAAACGGTACAAAAAAGAGGATACGAATTGTCGGAATGACAGTTCGTATCCTTTTTTATTAAAATTTTTATTCTTTAATTGAAATTTTTATTTCTTTTTGTTGTCTTTCTCGCGGAGTTCAACACGTCTGATTTTACCGCTGATTGTTTTCGGAAGTTCGTCCGCAAATTCGATTATTCTCGGATATTTATAAGGCGCGGTGGTGCGTTTAACGTGATTTTGCAGTTCTTTCACAAGCTCATCCGACGGGGTATATCCCTTTGCAAGAACGATTGTAGCCTTAACAACCTGACCGCGGATTTCGTCGGGAACAGCGGTGATTGCAGTTTCAAAAACGGCAGGGTGCTCCATAAGCGCCGATTCAACCTCAAAAGGTCCTATGCGGTAACCCGAGCTTTTGATAACGTCGTCAACACGTCCCACATACCAGTAAAAACCGTCCTCGTCACACCATGCAAGGTCGCCTGTGTGATAGTATTTGCCGTCGAGAACCTCTTTTGTCTTTTCCTCATCATAAAGATAACCCGAAAATACGCCTATCGGTGCGCCGTCCGACATATCGAACACGATTTCGCCCGTCTGACCGGGGTCGCAAACCTCGCCCTCGTCGTTAAGGAGATATGCCTTGTAATAAGGCGACGGCTTACCCATTGAGCCTGTGTGCGGAGTTTCCCATTTATAAGTAGCAAGCGAAAGACACGATTCTGTCTGACCGAATCCCTCGTAAAGTTTCAATCCCGTAGCCTCGAGGAATTTTTTGTAAACCTCGGGGTTGAGCGCCTCGCCGGCGGTGGTGCAGTGGGTGAGGGACGACAAGTTGAATTTCGTCAAGTCTGCTTTGATGAAAAATCTGTAGATTGTCGGGGGAGCGCAGAAAGTTGTTATCTGATATTTTTCAACCATTTTGAGCAAATCAGACGGCTCAAAACGACTGCTGTAATCGTAAATAAATATGCCCGTGCCGGCTATCATCTGACCGTAAAGCTTGCCCCAAACCGCTTTTCCCCAGCCTGTGTCGGCGACGGTGAGATGGAGTCCGTCGTCTTTAACGTTGTGCCAGTATGCCGCAGTGGGAATGTGTCCGAGAGGATAAGCAAAGTTGTGGCAAACCATCTTCGGCTCGCCCGTTGTGCCAGATGTAAAATACAAAAGCATAGTGTCTTTAACGCTTGTTTTTTCGTCGCCAGTCGGACGCTCGAATACGTCGGACGCAGCCTCAACTCCTTTTTCAAAGCTGTGCCAGCCCTCTTTTTCTCCGCGGTCAACCACGATTGCTTTAACCGTGGGCGACTCCGCCAAACTGTCCTCAATGTGTTTTGTCACAACGTCGTCGTCGGCGCAGACAATCATTTTAATTTTTGCACTGTTGCATCGGTAAACAACGTCTTTTTTTGTTAAAAGATGCGTCGCCGGAATGGTTACCGCGCCGAGCTTGTGCAGTGCGATTATAGAAAACCAAAATTCATAATGGCGTTTCAAAATGAGCATAACCATATCGCCCTTTTTGATGCCCAGACTTTTGAAATAATTTGCTGTTTTGTTTGTATATTTTGACAATTCGCCGTAGTTGAATTTTCTTTCTCTGCCCTCGTCGTCGCACCACACAAGTGCCTGTTTTTCCGGGCAGATACGCGCATATTCGTCCACAACGTCAAAGCCGAAATTAAAATCGTCGTTATATTTTAAATTGTAATTTTCGTAAAAATCTTCGTAACTGTCAAATTCTGTTCTGTCTAAAAATTTATTCAATAAATTCATTGGTAACAACTCCTCAAAAAAGTAAAATAATGTAAAATTTCAAACTAATCGTTCAAAATAATAGCCAAAAATTTGGCTTTTTTGCCGTCCAATGCTTTCATACCGTGCATATAAACGGAATTGAAATAAATAGAGTCGCCTTCCTCTAAAATGTTGTCCTTGCCGTTGACACGGATAAGGAGCTTGCCCTCAAGGACATAGTTAAATTCCTGACCGGGGTGCGAATTTTCGTGAAGAGGCTCATCATCGGGCGTAACGGGAACTTCAACCGTAAACGGCTCGATTTGCTTTTTTGAAAAGTTGTAGGCAAGATTGTGATATTTATACTGCTCTCGGCGGAAAACCTCAAGACCTTTGCCTTTTTTAACAACCTGAAAAACGCGAAGTTTAGGAGCTTCTCCCGATAAAATCTCGGTTAAATCAACCTTAAAATAGGATGCGATTTCGTAAAGCATACTTACGGGAATATCGCACACACCTTCCTCATATTTTGCGTAATCTTCGCCCGAAAGCTTGAGATGCTCTGCCATTTCGGTAATGGAAATGTCCGAAATCTCCCTCAATTCCTTAATCCTCTGTGAAATAAGCTTAATTTGTTCTGACATACCGTTAAAACTCCTTTCTCCAAAAATAATTTTTAAAAAATATGCCAAAGTTCGCATATCAAATATTATATACCCAAATTTTCGCGTGTAAAACAGAAAAAGTATACAAAAAAAGTCTGCCAAAGCAGACAATTTTCTACATAAGTCCCTCGGGGACGGTCACCCTGACTTTTTTTCCGTCAAGGTCGATTTCGTTTACAACGCTTTTGAGCGCAGGCAAAAGAAGGTCTTTTTTACCCTCGGCTTTGATGATATACACATCTGCACCGCCGGCGGTTATAACGTCGGCTATTTTGCCCAAAAATGCCTCGTTTTCGTCGAAAACGTCAAGACCTATAAGGTCGGCAACAAAAAACGTGCCGCTGCCAAGAGAGGGCATAGTGTCCTTCCTGACGTACAAAACGCTGTTTTTAAGCTTTTCGGCGCACTCTATTGTGTCAACGCCCTCAAGCTTTAAAATAACGTTGTCCTTTTGATATTTAACGTTTTCTATAAGGTATCTTTTTTCGTCCTTGCCGTAAACGAAATTTATTTCCTCAAAAATTTCGGGATAATCCGCCCACGGAACAACCTTGACCTCGCCTTTAAGACCTCTTGTATTCACAATTTTTCCTATTTCAAGATAAAGCTGTTCCACGGCGCATTTTCTCCTTTTTTAAGAATAATACTATTGAACAATATCAACAATAACGCGTTTGTCCTCTTTGCTTGACGCCGCTTTGATAATTGTTCTTATCGACTTGGCAATTCTGCCCTGTTTGCCGATAACCTTGCCCATATCGTCGTCGTTTACGCGAAGTTCGTAAACAACGCTGTTTTCGCCGTCAACCTTTGTAACCGAAACATCTTCGGGGTGGTCAACGAGAGATTTTGCAAGAAATGCGAGTAATTCTTCCATAGTGAACTCCATTCCGCCGTAAAAACTACGGCAAAAATCACTTATTTGCTCAATTTTGACACAAAATTATTTAATGATACCGCTTTTTTTGAGCAAGCTTTTAACTGTGTCTGTGGGTTGAGCACCGTTGCCAATCCATTTTGCGGCTTTCTCACCGTCAATTTTAATTGTGCCGGGGTCTGTGTTGGGATCGTATGTGCCGATTTCCTCGATAAATCTGCCGTTTCTGGGATATCTCGAATCAGCAACAACAACACGGTAGAAAGGAGCTTTCTTTGCGCCCATTCTTCTCAAACGAATTTTAACTGCCATTTTAAATTTCACCTCCGTAAAAATTTTTAACAATTTATATTTAACGCAATTTACCTAAACATAGGCCCTAATCCGCCGAAACCGCGTTTCAGCTTTTTCGGATTGCTAAATTGTTTCATAAGTTTTTGCATCTGCACAAACTGTTTCAAAAGGAGATTAACCTCCTGAACCGTTGTACCGCTGCCGTTTGCAATTCTCTGCTTTCGGCTCGAATTTATGATTTCGGGTTTCTGACGCTCTGCCGGCGTCATAGCCTGAATTATCGCCTCAATATGTCCCATTTTTTTCTCGTCAATCTGCGCGGAAGAAAGCGCTTTTGAATTGACGCCGGGCATCATTGAGAGAATGTCCTGCATTGAACCCATTTTCTTTATCTGACCGAGCTGATTTAGATAATCGTTAAGGTCGAACGACTGCTCGCGTATTTTCTTTTCGAGTTCCGCCGCCTGTCTTTCGTCAAATGCCTGCTGTGCCTTGTCGATAAGCGTCAAAACGTCGCCCATACCCAAAATTCGTGATGCCATACGGTCGGGATGGAAAGGCTCCAAATCGGTAAGCTTTTCGCCCATACCGGCAAATTTTATCGGCTTTCCTGTAACGGCTTTTACCGAAAGCGCCGCACCGCCTCTTGTGTCACCGTCAAGCTTTGTGAGAACAACGCCCGTAATGTCAAGCTGCTTATTAAAGCTTTGCGCAACGTTTACCGCGTCCTGACCTGTCATAGCGTCAACCGTGAGAAGAATTTCGGACGGCTCAACCGCGGATTTGATGTTTTTAAGCTCCTCCATAAGCTCTTCGTCAATATGGAGTCTGCCTGCCGTATCTATAATAACAACGTCATTTGCATTTTGCGACGCGTGCTCCAGCGCCTTTTTCGCGATAAACACCGCATCGGTGCTTTCGTCAATGGAAAAAACGGGAACACCAAGCTGTTCGCCCACAACTTTAAGCTGTTTTTTCGCCGCCGGACGGTAAACGTCTGCCGCAACGAGAATGGGGCGCTTGCCCTGTTTTTTCAAAAATCCGCCGATTTTCGCGCTGGACGTGGTTTTTCCTGCGCCCTGCAAGCCCACCATCATAATAACGGTGATTTTGCGCGAAAAATCAAGTTTCGCGGTTTCTTTTCCCATAAGAGCGCAAAGCTCGTCGTTTACAATTTTTATAACCTGCTGTCCCGGCGTGAGGCTTTCGAGAACGTTTTGTCCGAGCGCCTTTTCTGATACGCCGTTTATGAAATCTTTAACAACTTTAAAGTTAACGTCCGCCTCAAGGAGCGCGCGTTTAACCTCTTTCATAGCTTCTTTTAAGTCGGCTTCGGAGATTTTTCCTTTTCCGCGAAGCTTTTTAAAAACAGAACCGAGTCTGTCCGCCAAGCTTTCAAATGCCAAGCATACCACCCCTTTCAGAGGTACAGAATTTCTGACAATCTATTTGAAATTTCCAAAATATCGGTATAATTTTTGTCCTGTGCGATTTTTTTAAGTTTTTCTGTTTCAAAATTTAGCCTTTCGATTTTTTCGGTGAGTTTCAAATTTTCTTCAAGCTTTGTAAGCTCGTCCTCACCGCGTTTTATCGCGTCGCGCACACCCTGGCGCGTGATGCCGAAATTATCGGCTATTTCCGCAAGCGACAAATCCTCGTTATAATATAAATCAAGCATCTGTGCGGTGCGGTCGGGGAGAACCTTTCCGTAAAAATCAAGAAGGTATCCGAAATTCAAATTTTTCAAAAAAATCAATCCTGACAAAGCAAAAATAGGTGTAAAGCAAAAAACTTTACACCATATTGTAATACATTTTTACAAAAATGTCAAGACATTTTTTCAATAAATTTTTCATACATATCGGGACGGCGCAGCTTTGTTTCTTCAAGCGACTTTTCAAACCGCCATTTTTCAATTTTTTTGTGGTCGCCCGAAATCAGAATTTCGGGCACTTTTTTACCCAGAAATTCGGGAGGGCGCGTGTATTGCGGATACTCCAAAAGTCCGCTGTAATGCGACTCGTCCGAGAACGACTCCTCGCAGGAAAGTACACCGTCAAGCATACGGCACACCGCGTCTATAACCACCATCGCGGGAATTTCTCCGCCGGTTAACACATAGTCGCCGATTGAAATTTCCTCGTCCACAATTTCGTCGATAATGCGCTGGTCGACGCCTTCATAGTGACCGCATAAAAGCACAATATTCTTTTTTTTCGCAAGCTCTTTTGCCTTGTCCTGCGTGAAAACCGCGCCTTTGGGCGAGAGATAAACGGTGTGAGGCTTGTTTTCGTATTTTTCGGCAACCGAATTGTACGCGCCGTAAATGCACTGGGGCATCATAACCATACCCTGACCGCCCCCGTAGGGATAGTCGTCCACGCGGTTGTGCTTGTTGCCCGAAAAATCACGGATATTTGTAAAGGAAAACTCCACAATTTTGTTTTTCACCGCGCGCCCGATAATGCTTTCGTTTAAAATGTTTGTGAACATCTCGGGGAAAAGCGTTAAAATGTCAAATTTCATAAATCATACCTCTATAGTTTTGCGGCCGCGCTCGATTGAAATTGTACCCGTGCGCACCATTTCGATTTTGCCCATTTTTTCCACCAAAGCCAGAAACGACGCGATTTTGTCGGTCGTTCCCGTGATTTCCACCGTCACCGTGTCGGGGGCAACGTCTACGATTTTACTGCGGTAAATTTCGGAAAACTGCAAAATTTCCTTGCGCTCGTCACTGCCAATACCGCTTATTTTAATGAGCGCGAGTTCACGGCATACCGTTTCGGTTGACGTAAGGTTTTTTACCTTTATAACGTCAATCAGCTTGTTGAGCTGTTTTATAAGCTGTTCAAGCGTGTAGTCGTCGCCGTTCGCAATGATTGTTATGCGCGAAATGTCCTTGTTTTCGGTTGTTCCCACCGCGAGCGAGTCGATGTTAAATCCGCGCCGTGAAAACAGCGCCGTCACCTTTGTGAGTACGCCTGCCTTGTTCGATACCAGAACAGATAGTATGTGCTGCTGCATTTTTTATCACACTCCGTTTAGGATTTTAAAATTTTTGTTCTATATCAAAAACATAAAATATGTTATATTACTGATTTGCTCCGCAGGGGCACTTTTAGAGTAAAAGTGCCGCAAAAGCGCGGGGGTTCCGATTCCCCCGCACCCCTAAACGGCTTGGGGTTCCACCCCAAGACCCCTTACGACAATCAAATCATCCAAACAACAGATTATCGAAAATAATTTTTAAACAAAAACCGAAAACAAACCGTCCGCCGAAAAATTAACGTTTACAGAACGGGTCAAGGGCAGAGCCCTTGTCGTTTAGGGGTGTGGGGGAATCGAAACCCCCACGCTTTTCCCACCGCTTTTACGCTAAAAGCGGAGAAAAGCGGAGCAAAAGAAAAAATAACAATAACCTGTTTTTGATATGATAAGATAATTTAAAATCTAAAATCGGGATTGTAAGGCGAACCTTACAAAACCGAATCCTCGTCCTTATCCACGCACAACTCCACAAAATACGCGCCGTTGTGCTTCATTGCGCGCTCAAACGCGTCTTTCACGCCGTCGTTTTCACTCACGCGCTCGCCGTCAATGCCGAACGCTTTCGCAAGCGTGATAAAATCGGGATTTTTCGGGAAAACCTCGCTGTAGCGCGCGTTAAAATTGTTCTTCTGATACTCCCTTATCATTCCGAGCGCGTTGTTGTTGAACAAAATAATTTTGATATTCAAATCGTATTCCGCGATTGTCGCAAGCTCGGCGGCCGACATCATCAAACTGCCGTCGCCCTCCAGTGCAAAAACCGTCTTTCCGCTTTTTGCAAACGACGCGCCGATTGCCGCCGGCAAGCCGAAACCCATTGTTCCCAGTCCGCCCGACGTGATAAAATCCCTCGGCGTGTTTATTTTGATATTTCTTGCCGTCCAAATCTGATTTTGTCCCACCTCGGTCGAAACAATGCAGCTGCCGCCGGTAACGGAGTTCAAAACGCTCACCGCGTATTCGGGGCAGACGAAATTTTTCTTGTGCGAAAAGCTTTTCGCGTGATTTAACTTTTCTCTTTCCGCTTCGTCCTCAAGGCGCAAAAGCCAGTCTTTTTCGGGCGAAAGGGTGATGTTTTTGTCGTTAACCGCCGACATAACGTTTGTAATATCGCCCACAACGGGAATGTCCGCGTGAAGATTTTTTCCTATCTCCGCAGGGTCTATGTCAACGTGAATAACGGTTATATCTTCTTCGTTAAGATTTTTAACGCGTCCCACCGAGCGGTCGCCTATTCTCGCGCCGGCGATAAAAAGCGTGTCGCACGCGGAAAGCGCAAAATTCGCGCATTTTCTGCCGTGCGTGCCAATCATTCCGAGGTTGAGTGCGCCCGTGTCGTGACGAACGACCCCAACCGCCTTGAGCGTTGATACAACGGGGATTTTTGTGCTTTTTATAAACTTGTTTATCTCCGCGCTCGCCGAGTCGGAACAGCACCCTCCGCCGATGTATAAAAGCGGACGTTTCGCCTTTTTCAGACACTCCGCCGCGCGCTTTATCTGGAGCGTGTTGCCCTTGTAGTTGGGCTTGTAGCTCTCGATTGACGGCTTTTTGTATTTTGTAAATTCCGCTTCTTCGCATAAAAAATTGACGGGAATATCCACCAAAACAGGACCGGGTCTGCCCGTCGACGCGATAAAAAACGCCTCGCGCAGGGTTTTTACAATTTCGTCCGCCGACTTTATAAGGTAATTATGCTTGCAGAACGGATTGACCGCGCCGGTGATGTCCGCCTCCTGAAACGCGTCGCTTCCGAGAAGCGACGAATCGACCTGACCGGTTATCGCAACCATAGGCACAGAGTCGCTCATCGCCGTTGCAATGCCGGTTATAAGGTTTGTCGCGCCCGGACCGGACGTTGCAATGCACACACCCGTTTTTCCGCTTTCTTTCGCGTATCCCGACGCCGCGTGCGCCGCGCTCTGCTCGGTTCGGGTGAGAACGTGCTTTATTTTGTCAAATGAAAAAAGGGCGTCGTAAACGGGCGCAACCGCACTTCCCGGATAGCCGAAAACAACATCTGTTCCGCTCTCCGCAATCACGTTTAAAACCGCCTCGGACGCCGACATTTTCATAGTTTTTACCTCGCTTTAAAAAATTTTTATGTCAATACATAATTTTACCACATATTTTTGTCAAAATCAACAAAATTTTTAACCCGAAAAAGAGAATAATATCATATATTGTCTTGACTTTTTAAAAAAGCAAATATATAATTTAAAATAGGAAAATTTTCGGAGGACAAAATTATGAAGGACGGATTTATCAAAACCGCGGCGGCGTCGTTTGACGTGACGGTTGCGGACTGTGTGACAAACGCAGAAAAAATCACGGAAATAATAAAAAACGAGGCAAAAAACGGCGTTCAGCTGCTTGTTTTGCCCGAGCTTTGCATAACGGGCTACACCTGTTCGGATTTGTTTTTGCAGTCCGAACTTTTAAACGGCGCGGAAGAAGCGCTTAAAAACATTTGCGAAAACACAAAAAGCGCCGATATTATCGCGGTTGCCGGACTTCCGATAAGCAAAAATTCACGGCTTTACAACTGCGCGGCGGTGCTTTATAAGGGCGAAATTTTGGGTGTCGTGCCAAAGGCGAACATACCGAATTATAACGAATTTTACGAAAAACGGCATTTTTGCCCCGCACCGAAAAATAACAGCACATTAACGCTTTTTGACAAGGAAATTCCGTTCGGCACAAACCTCATTTTTGCGTGCGCGGATATGAAAAATTTCACCTTTGCGGCTGAAATCTGCGAGGATTTGTGGGTTGCCGCGCCTCCGTCGGTAAACCACGCGAAAAACGGTGCGAATATAATCGTCAACCTGTCGGCAAGCAACGAGGTAATCGGCAAGTGCGAATACAGAAGGTCGCTTGTTTCGGGTCAGTCGGCACGCCTTGTGTGCGGATACGTTTACTGCTCGGCAGGCGACGGCGAGTCCACCACCGACACGGTGTTCGGCGCACATCACATAATCGCGGAAAACGGCGTTGTTTTAAAGGAAAACACGCTTTTTGAAAACGGCGTTGTCAAAACCGAAATCGACGTTGACCGCATAGACGGCGAAAGACGTAAAATCGGCTCGTATCAAACCGAAGTTTCGCCCGATTACAAAACGATTTCGTTTGATATGCACAAAAAAGACGTCGAATTAACGCGCGAAATTCCGCAGACTCCGTTCGTTCCCGCCGACGCGCTGAAAATCGACGAAAGATGTTCGCTCATTCTCACAATGCAGGCAATGGGACTTAAAAAACGAATTGTCCACACTCACGCAAAAGGCGTTGTAATCGGCATTTCGGGCGGTCTGGACTCCACTCTTGCACTGCTTGTCGCGGTGCGCGCGTTCGATATTTTAAAAAGGAGCAGAACCGAAATTACCGCAATTTCAATGCCGTGTTTCGGCACGACGAGCCGAACGAAGTCGAATGCGGAAAAACTGTGCACGGCAATGGGCGTGACGTTTAAAACTGTGGATATAAAAAAGGCGGTAAATCAGCATTTTGAGGATATTGGTCACGACCCGAACAATTTTGACGTTGTGTATGAAAATTCGCAGGCGCGCGAACGCGAGCAGGTGCTTATGGACTACGCAAACAAAACCGGCGCGCTGGTTGTGGGAACGGGCGATTTGTCCGAACTTGCGCTCGGCTGGGCGACCTACAACGGCGACCATATGTCGATGTACGGCGTGAACGCAGGCGTGCCCAAAACGCTGGTGCGCTACCTTGTGCGCCACGCAAAAAAGCTGTTTGACGGCGAAAATATCGGCGAAATTCTGGACGATATTCTGGCAACTCCCGTAAGTCCCGAGCTTTTGCCTCCGAAAGAGGGCGAAATCGCGCAGAAAACCGAAGAGCTTGTCGGCCCGTACGAACTGCACGATTTTTACCTTTATTATGCGGTGCGTTTTGCGTTTCCGCCCAAAAAAGTTTTGCGCCTTGCAAAATATGCGTTTTCGTATGACGACGAAATTCTTGTTCATTGGCTCAAAACGTTCTACCGACGCTTTTTTGCACAGCAGTTCAAGCGTTCGTGTCTGCCCGACGGCCCAAAAATCGGTTCGGTAAGCCTTTCTCCGCGCGGTGACTGGCGTATGCCGAGCGACGCGGCGGCAAAATTGTGGCTGGACGAGCTTGAATAAAAATATTTTTCATAAATCGGCGGTGTAATGTTTGTTGAAAATAAACAAAATGAAAAAAATTTCAAAAATTTTAAAAAAATATGTAGACTAAACAAAAACATTGTGATAAAATAAACAATATAATGAATAAAATGCAGTATCAGCACAGAAAGAAGGTAAACAAAAGTGGCAAAAACAATAAATTTCAGTTATGAAACACTCAAAAAATTCTGCGAGGCGTCGTTTGCAAAGCTTGGATTTTCAAAGCTTGAAAGCGAAGAAATCACCGACGTTCTGCTTCTTTCCGACCTTTACGGAATTGAGTCGCACGGTATGCAGAGATTGGTAAGATACCACAAGGGCATAGAAAAAGGCTTAATCAAGGTTGACGCAAAGCCAGAAATCGTGTTTGAAACCCCCGTTTCGGCGGTTATCGAGGGTCACGACGGTATGGGTCAGCTCAACAGTATTTTCGCTATGAAAAAGGCGATTGAAAAAGCAAAAACAAGCGGTATCGGCATTGTTAACGTAAGAAATTCAAACCATTTCGGTATTGCCGGATATTATGCAAAAATGGCTTGCGATGCAGGACTTATCGGTTTTGCGGTTACAAACTCCGAGGCGATAATGGTTCCCACATTCTGCCGTATGGCAATGCTCGGAAGCAATCCTATCGCAATGAGTATGCCGGCAGAGCCGTATCCGTTCTTCTTTGACGCGTCCACAACGGTTGTTACGCGCGGAAAACTCGAAGTTTACAACAAAAACGGCAAGGCGCTCCCCGAGGGCTGGGCGCTCGACAAAAACGGCCACGGTTCAACGGACGCGGCGGACGTGCTTAAAAATATCGTTGCCAAAAACGGCGGCGGAATTATGCCTCTCGGCGGTGAAAAAGAGCAGACGGGAAGCCACAAAGGCTACGGCTACGGTATGCTTTGCGAAATTTTCAGCTCGATTTTGTCAATGGGCATAACGTCAAATCATACGCATATCGGCGGAAAAGGCGGTACCTGCCACGGTTTCGCGGCGATTGACCCTGCAATTTTCGGCGACGCAAACGCGATTAAAGAACATCTTTCAACGTTCCTCGAAGAACTTCGCAACGCTCCCAAAGCGGACGGCGCGGAAAAAATTTATACGCACGGCGAAAAAGAAATTCTCGCTTATGCCGACAGAATGAAAAACGGCATAGACGTTAACGTTAACACCGTTGCGGAAATGGTTGATTTCTGTAATTTCGTAGGTCTTTCGGTTGAAGAATACCTCGGTAAACTCGACCTCGACACCGCGAAAAAAGACAGTTCTTATAATTAAAAAAATTTTATAAAAATAAAACGGTACAAAAACGTACCGTTTTCGACAGTTTGAAAGCACATCATTTGATGTGCTTTTTTAAATCCGTTCACTCACTCTACTGCACAGCGTATTTTACCTTTTTATACGCCGACGGGGTACAGCCTTTATACTTTTTAAAAATTCTGTTAAAATACGAAACGGACGAAAAACCGACGTCCATAGAAATCTCCGAAATATTCCCCGCGCCCGAAATAAGCCGTTTTTCCGCCTTGCACACGCGCACAAAGTTTAAATATTCCGTAAACGTCGAATTTGTTGCCTTTTTAAAAAGACGGCAGAAATAATATCGGTTCAAATTCACCGTTTTGCTCAAATCGTCCAGCGAAATCTCTTCGCGGTAGTGCGTGTCGATATAGTTAAGAACGGGCAGAACGCGCTCGATTGTGTCGCTGTCAAAATAAACATTTTCGTCGAGAATGATTTTATATCTGCTCAAAAGCGCGGAAATTTTAAAAATGTCGGCGCTGATATACATTTCGTACGCGCGCTTTTTCTCGGTGCTTTCCCGTATAATTTCGTTAATATAACCTCTTATTTCGTCGGTTTTCGGGTCGCCGTTTTTAAAAACGTACATAGAGCATTCTCCGGCGCTCAAAAAACGGCGCAGATATTTTCCCGTGTTTTTAAGATGATTTTGAGGCATCTCCGAAATGTCAAACTGAATAAGCGAATAATAGGTGCCGTCCTTGCCGGAAAACGTTTCGTGCACAACACGGCTGTTGATGAAAATTATTTCGCCTTTCTCGGCGGTGACGCTTATTTCTTCGTTGCGCGCCCGCAAAACGCCGTCGGCAATGTATAAAAGCTCAATTTCGCCGTGAATGTGGGGGCGCGAGAATATCTCGCCTTTTTTGGCCGGACATCCTCCGCCGCTGATATGAACCGGGGTGTTCGGTATATTTGAATTAACAGTTTCATTGTTTATCATAAAAATCACCAAACCACAAAAAGTCAATATTGTTCAATAACAAGTCAACATTTCTGTATAAAATACTCCTCATTATTGTTATAATCATTGTAACATAAAAAATAATCATATGCAAGAAAAATATAGCAAAGACAGGCGTTTTTTGCGCCTCGATTTTTAAAAAGGAGCTGGAATCAATGGCAGATAAGGACATTCTCAATATGTTCAAGGAAAACCAGGAAGAAAGCAATATTGACACATCTAAAAAACTCAAAGTTGGCATTATCGGCACAGGCTGGATTGCGGAGGCGCACATTCAGCAGTTCAAAAAAATGCCCGACGTTGAAATTGTCGGCGGTGCTGACCTCATTGACGGCAAAGCGGAGAAATTTTTCAAAGACAACGGCGTGGAAAACGTTCATTGTTACCACAACCACAAAGAGCTTATCGATAATGAGGAGCTTGACGCGGTAAGCGTATGCACCTACAACAGAACCCACGCGGAGTGCGCAATTTACGCGCTTGAGCACGGCGTTAACGTTATTTTGGAAAAGCCTATGTGCGTAACGCTTGAAGAGGCTGTGGAAATCTGCAAAGCGGAGAAAAAGAGCGGAAAAGTTCTTTCAATCGGTTTCCAGCCGAGATTTGACCCCAATATGCAGATGATTAAAAAGATTGTTGAGTCGGGCGAGCTCGGCGAAATCTACTACATACAGACGGGCGGCGGACGCAGAAAAGGTATCCCGACACCGTTCGGCACAACGTTTATTGAGGACAAAACCGCAGGTCTCGGCGCTCTCGGCGACATCGGCTGTTATTCGCTCGATATGGTGCTTAACGCAATCGGCTATCCGAAACCGCTCACCGTTACGGGCTACACCTCGAATTTCTTCGGCACAGACCCGAATTATTACGAAACACACCCCGAATATGCTTCGCTTTTCGGCGTTGACGACTTCGGCGCAGGATTTATCAGACTTGAGGGCGGTATAATTCTCGACTTCAGAATTGCATGGGCAATGCACCTTGACACACCGGGCGATACCATTATTATGGGTAAAAAAGGCTCTTTGCGTATTCCGTCAACCGAGTGCTGGAACGGTTCTGTCGGCGGTCCGATGAAAATTTACAAAAATGTTGCCGGCGAGGGTGTTGAAATCGAAATCCCGATTATCCCCGACAAGAGCGAGGGCAACTTCTACAAAAAAATCCGTTCGTTCCTCGACGCCGTTAAAACAGGCGGAAAAGCGCCCGTTCCCACAAGCCAGATTATCATTAACCAGGCTATTATCGACGGCATAGCAAAATCGAGCAAACTCGGCAAGGAAATTGAAATTGAAATTCCCGAAATATAAATTTTGAGGTGATATATAATGAGTAAATTTAAACTTGGATTACAGCTTTACACAATCCGCGACGAAATGGAAAAAGATATGGACGCGTGCCTTAAAAAGGTTAAAGAAATGGGCTACGACTGCGTTGAATTTGCGGGATTTTTCGGCAAAAGCGCAGAGGAAGTTAAGGCAATGCTCGATAAATACGGCCTTGAGGCGGTGTCATCGCACCAGACGGTCGGCATTAAGGACGACGAGCCGTTAAGCCCCGAAGATACGGTTAAATATCTTAACACTCTCGGCGTTAAATACTGCGCAATTCCGTGGTACGGCAAGGAAAATTACGTTGAAGATTTTGACGGCACAATGGAAAAATTCAAAAAATCGAGCGAGATTTTGAAAAAAGGCGGTATCGACCTTTATTACCACAATCACGATTTTGAGTTTGATAAAATCGACGGCGAAACCATTCACGACAAGATTTTTGAAACCCTCGGCACAGACGTGATTAAACCCGAGATAGACGTTTGCTGGGTGCATTACGCAGGCTACGAGCCGACAGAGGTTATGAAAAAATATGCAGGCAAGGTTAACATTCTGCATCTTAAAGATTTTGTTTGCAAAAACCTCGGCGGCGGACCCGTTTACGCGCTTATCGACAACAGCGGAAAAGAGGGCGAAAAAGCGTCAAGAGAGGATAACGGCTTTGAATTCCGTCCCGTCGGACACGGTATTCAGGATATGCCCAAGATTATTGACGCGGCGAGAGAGTTCGGAATTGAGTATCTTATCGTCGAGCAGGACGGCCACCCCAATGCGTCATCTATGGAGGACGCAAAGATTAGTATTGATTATCTTAAGTCGCTGGGACTGTAAGGTGAGGAGAGAAAGGCACGGCTATTGCCGTGTCTTTTTTGCTGAAATTTTAAATTTTTGTTCTATATCAAAAACATAAAATATGATATTTTACTGATTTGCTCCGCAGGGGCACTTTTAGAGTAAAAGTGCCGCAAAAGCGCGGGGGTTCCGATTCCCCCGCACCCCTAAACGGCTTGGGGTTCCACCCCAAGACCCCTTGCAACAACCAAATCATTCAAACAACAGGTTATCGAAATATTTCTCAAACAATAACAGAAAA